>JBAYAV010000083.1:0-9910 GCA_041669565.1 Lentisphaeria bacterium | reverse complement strand
TTAAGGAAAGGTTATAATGTCTGATAAAAAGGAATTGAAGCATCGGATGATGTTTACAGATACTTCTAGAGGTCGAGCGTTTGCCAAGGATCCCGGTGTGATAGAATTTAAGGGCCAATATTTTTTATATTATTCCATTTCACCTTTTAGTGACGATAGAGCGAATGATGGCTTTCGCATTGGTATTGCTGTTGGAAAAAATTTAATAACATGGGAAAAAATAGGCGAAATTGCACCCTTGAGTCTTTGTGATAAAAAGGGCTTGTGTGCCCCGGGGCCGATCGTGCTTAATGGCAAAGTTTATTTGTTTTATCAGACTTATGGAAATAATGAAAAGGATGCCATTTGTCTTGCGACTTCAGAGGATGGTATTCATTTTGTGCCGAATGAAACCAATCCTATTTTTTCGCCAACTGGCAATTGGAATTGTGGCCGTGCTATTGATGCGGATGTTATTCCATTTAAGGATGAATTGCTGCTTTATTTTTCGAGTCGTGATCCGGATTATCGCACACAAATTACGGGTGTTGCCAGTGCACCATTGAATTCTGATTTTTCAAGGAATCATTGGAAACAGCGTTGCAATGCTCCCATATTAAAACCCGAGCTTCCATGGGAACAAGCATGCATAGAAGCATCGGCGTTATGTGAATATAACGGGAAACTTTATATGTTTTACGGTGGTGCCTATAATAATTCACCACAACAAATAGGCTGCGCAGTCAGTACGGATGGAATAAATTGGCAGCGAATTTCGGATAAGCCGGTTTTAACAAACGGAAAACCCGGCGAATGGAACAGCAGTGAATCCGGGCATCCATTTGTATTGGAAACTTCGGATAACGAGTATTACCTTTTTTATCAGGGCAATAATGATAACGGGAAAACATGGTCATTGTCACAAAAGAAATTATGCTGGAATCATGATATGCCGTTGATACAATAATATTTCAAAATAAAAACAGGTCCGGAAGACCCTAAATTATTAAGATAAAAGAAGCGGAACAATTACAAAGTGCAACTGTTCCGCTTCTTTTTTTGCTTTAAAAAATTATTCCCATTCAATTGTCGCAGGCGGCTTCGACGTGATATCGTAGACAATCCGATTGACGCCGGGAACTTCATTGACAATTCTCGTGGAGACCGTATCCAGAACATCGTAAGGAATTCGAGCAAAATCACAGGTCATCGCATCAGAGCTTGTTACTGCACGAAGCGCAATGGTATGGTTATACGTTCTAAAATCACCCATAACGCCAACAGAGTGAATGTTCGGCAAACAGGCGAAGTATTGCCAGATTTTACGTTCTAGCCCCGCCTTTTTTATCTCTTCACGGAAGATTGCATCGGCTTCCTGAACAATCGTTATCTTTTCTGGAGTAATATCGCCAAGAATACGAATCGCGAGTCCCGGTCCTGGAAAAGGCTGACGCCAAACAAGGTCGGATGGAATGCCGATTTCTTTCCCTACCGCACGGACTTCATCTTTGAATAATTCACGAAGCGGCTCAATTAATCCCAAATCCATGTCTTTGGGCAACCCTCCTACATTGTGATGACTTTTTATCACAGCAGAGGTTTTTGTGCCGCCGCTTTCTACAACATCGGGATAAATCGTCCCCTGTACTAAATAATCCACATGGCCAATTTTTTTGGATTCTTCTTCGAAAACCCGGATAAATTCTTCGCCAATTATTTTGCGTTTCTTTTCTGGTTCCGTTACCCCGGCTAATTTACTAAGAAAGCGTTCCTGCGCATTGACACGAATGAGATTCATGTCAAATTGTTTTCGGAAGACGGTTTCTACTTGATCGCCTTCTTCTTTGCGAAGCAGCCCGTGATCGACAAAAACACAGGTAAGCTGCTGTCCAACGGCTTTGTGAACAAGAACTGCTGCCACAGATGAATCCACCCCACCAGACATTGCGCAAAGGACTTTTTTATCACCGACTATTTTTTTTATTTCGTTTATTTTTCGTTCGGCAAAGGCACTCATGGACCAATCACCTTTTAGACCGGCAATATTGAAGATGAAGTTTTTGAGCATTTGCTTCCCAAATGGCGTATGCTGTACTTCCGGATGAAATTGGACACCGTAGAATTTTTTTTCGTCATTCGCCATTGCAGCAACAGGACAGTCTTTGGTTGCCGCAGTGATGACAAACCCGTCTGGTACATTTGCAACAAAATCGGTATGACTCATCCAGCTGATGTTTTTGGCTTTTATACTTTTGAAAATTTTGGTTTTAGCACCAAGTGTAATGTTTGTTTTGCCGTATTCGCTGATATTAGCATGTTGGACATGTCCGCCGAGTGTCTGAGCCATAAATTGATGGCCATAGCAAATACCCAGGATAGGGATGCCTAAGTTAAATATATCGGCATTAACTTTCGGGGTGTTATCGCCATAAACGCTGCTGGGACCGCCGCTGAGAATAAGTGCTTTGGGATTCTTGGCTTTGATTTTTTCCAATGTATAGGTATAAGGAACAATTTCGCAATAAACGCCGCATTCTCGAACGCGTCGCGCAATTAATTGGCTGTATTGTGCACCGAAGTCAATAACTAAAACCAACTCATAAGTATTCTTTTCCATATAGTATTGCCTTTGTTTTGTTTTGTTTTGTTTTTTATAGATTAAAAATAGTATTATAAAATTTAATACTTCAAACGAATTTTTACAGTCCAAGAAAGAAAATTCACTTCTGTTTAAGATATTTCTGAATCCGTGAAAATGACGCAATAATTTTTATTTCACGGATTCATGTGAAAATAATTGGTTCTAAAGGTTATTACGCGGCTGATTATTTTAACAAACATTTGTATGAACCTGTAAATAATTATGTTTCACCAGACCGTTTGATTGTAGACCTTATTCAGCGTACCAAGTTAGATGTCAATGATAATATGACAGGTAATTTTGCGGCTTGTATTCGAGGCAAGCGCACTACGCTGGAAACAACTCTTGAAGATGGCATTGCGGCGATCAAAGTCATGAATGCAGCTGACGAATCAATGTATCGAAATTTCTGAAGTTTGCGAGAAAATGAGACATTAAAGTCAATGTTATTAGTAACTTAGAATAAATTGATTACATTAATATAAAACGAGAATTATTAATAATAAAAATTTCGCTTTTTTGCAATAGACTTTACAATAAGAATAAAGGATTTCTTTGAAAATGAATGCAATTAATGTTCGAGCTCTTGGCGCTGTTGGCAATGGAAACACACTGGATTCTCCGGCAATACAGAAAGCATTAGACAAAGTAGCAGTCAATGGTGGCGGAACCGTCGTAGTTCCGCCCGGTATTTATCGAATCGGCAATCTACAGCTATGTGACAATCTTGTTTTGCATTTGGAAGCCGGCGCAATACTAAAAGCGTCAGCTAACCAGAAGGATTATGATGAGGATAAAACCATAAGCCCGAATTCATTTCTTCGTTATTATTTATTAGAAGGACGCAACGTTCGTAATGTTACCATTGAAGGGCAAGGACTCATTGACGGCAGTGGGCCAAATTTTTGGAAAGACGATTACCTTTTTGACAAAGTGCTGAAGCCAAAAACATGGCGTCCGGTGGTAATTTATATGGTTGATTCCAGCAACATCACGATGCGGGATTTTTCCATCCATAATGCTTCGGCATTTACTATTTGGACAGCAGGATGCGAATCTGTTTTTATTGATAACATCATCATTCGTAACCCACTAAACGGACCAAATACGGACGGGCTGGATATTGATTGTTGTCGTAATGTACGCATTAGTAACTGTGATATTGAAGCTGGAGATGATTGCATTGCTCTAAAAAGCGACAGCTGGCGACTTGGACGAATGATGCCATGCGAAAACATAGCTGTTACCAACTGTAATTTATCCTCTACTACTTGTGCGATCCGTATCGGTTATGAGGGAGACGCTCCGATTCGAGATTGCATATTTAGTAATTTGACTATGTATAATTGTCGGCACGGCATTGATATGTTGTCTGTTTCTCCTAATGTACATTCTACAAAAATAAAAAATGGCACTCCCATTGAACGGATTATTTTTTCAAATATTACAATGCGTGAAGTAAAACAAGCAATATTCATGTGGGCAGGCAAAGAATGCGATGAATTTGACTATACTGGTTATATTCGAGACGTGAGTATAATCGGTTTACAGGGACAGGTCAGTGGCAGTAGCTATATAGGCTCCAAGGACAATGTTGCAATTTTTGATATATTATTGAGGGATATCCGGCTGGTTCAGGATGGTATATTTAAAGGGGAAAGAGTTAAAGTACCTTGTCTTTGGGGGGGGGATTTTATGCCGTGGTCCCTAAACTTGTTGAACATTAAAGGAATCACAATGAATAATTTTAATATTAGCAAGGGTAAAGTCCAGGGTGACTGGGTTGGTCATTTAGCATGGGATAATGTTCAATGTTTTTATTTAAATGGGAAACAAATAATGAAGGACTCTGATGTCTGTGATATCTAATTTTGAATTTTTAAAGTTTCCCTGAATTTGTGAATTACCATGAAAAAAATGCTGAAAGAATTAACAACCTGTTGATTTGTAGTATATATATGATGATGTTCAAAACATCATAATTCCACTCACCAACGAGGTTATCAATGTTTAAAATTATGCTGATTTTTGAAGAAATCAACTCGAATGGCGGTTTTCCTTTTGTAAAAAAATGGTAGGATGGAAATGTACGCACTAAGGATTGGGATGCCGAACTTCCGGCGGCACGGAATCCCTGTTATTTGACATCTGCTATTGTCCGCAGCACACCATTGGTCTCATGCCTCCGCCGGCAACAGCAACTATGAAAATAACGAAACGATTTTTACTTTACGGATTCAGGATATTATAATAGAAGAGAGAGGCCTGAAAGCCTTCCGTTTCTTTTTGTTTTTCCTGTTTTTTATAAAATTAAAACTATATTATAACAGGAAAGCGTGATAGGGCATATTGGACTACTTTGATCAAAATAGAAATTAAAAAAATGAGCACCGCAAAAAAAACAAATACGAGTATTTTTTTAAATGCCGGCATTTTTTCTTCTTCTGGTTCTGGAGTACATCTTGCTGTTCGTGAAGAAATATTATCGATGCTGCCTTTTTTACCAATAGAACAAACCGCAGTTCTTTATCAGGATTCGGCTTTTTGGGAAAATATTTCTCAAAAAATGCAAATGGCCAAATGGAAAATGCCAAAATGGACTTCTACGGCAATAATGCGAATTTTTTGGCAACAGTCTATTTTGCCGTTTATCCTTAAAAAATATCATGCAGAACGCTTGTTTTCACCAGCTTATACAACCCCATTAGGAACATCTGTTCCCACATTACTGCATGTCCATGATGTAATCGCGTTGGATTATCCAGAATTTTGCGCAAAAAAAAATGTACTCCATATGCAACTTTTGTTAGCACGAAGTATTCGCCAAGCTGAAAAATGTATCGCGTCGTCCCATTATGTAGCAGACCGAATGTGCGCAAACTTAAACTTGTCTTATCGCAAAATTGAGGTCGTGCCACTGGGAGTCGACTTTTCTTTTTTTGCAAAAGTATCCCCCGTAAAACAGTCCTATTCTCCCAAAAAATACTTCCTTTTTGTTGGAAATATCGAGCCTAAAAAAAATATTACGCGACTTTTAGACGCCTATGCCGAATGCGCCGAAAAAACAAAAACAAAGTTGATTATTGTTGGCCGTGCTGGCTGGAAAGTTCAGCATCTGACCGAAAAAATACAACATTGGAAAGGGCCGGGCGAAGTTCAATGGCTCGGCCGTGTTGAAAAGAGCTCTTTGCCGGGGCTTTATCAACAGGCATTAGCGCTGGTTATGCCGTCGCAATGCGAGGGCTTTGGATTGCCGATACTGGAAGCTATGGCTGCTGGCTGTCCGGTGATTCACAGTGATTGTGCGGCATTGCTGGAAACTGCAGCCGGAAATGGCTGTCCTTTTGAGTTGGCAAAACGCGGAATGCTGGCAAAAAAGATGACGGAAGTAGCTTCATCAGCGAATTATCGGAGAGAGTTAAAGGAAGCTGGAAAAATACATGCTAAAAAATGCAGTTGGAAAAAGTGGGGGAAAACTGCGGCTGATCTTTTGTTGCATGATTTAGGCGTATAAAACGGTGGAAAACAACGCATTATTTTAACCCTGAAATTCATTTGCTTTTACGGCAAAATCGTGTATAATATAAGGGTTTAATATTCTATAAATATTTATATGATGAGAACAGTCTCGCAAAAAAACTTTTATTGCTTTGTCCTTTTTATTTTTTTTGCTGTAACGGCAGCGTTATATAACTTTGTTGGCGTTATGTGATTATATCAAAAAGATTTCAAAAAAAGAGCAAAAGAATGTTTTTTTGCAGTCCCTAAATCTATTTGAGATAAGGATTATAATTTTTATATCAGGAGAACAGATGAAGAGTAGTTCAATAACGAAAGAAATAGATTGGTTTTGCTGGCATGCTGTTTCAGAAGGAATACTTGATAAAGAGACTTGCGTTGCCATTATAGAAGCCTTAGAGAAGGGGGGCATCGAACCGGAGCTATACCTGATCATTCAAGTTATGGTCGAAAATAAATTAGCTCCCGCTGATGGCCGAATTGCAGAACTTCAAAAAATGGCCGCTGCAGAAGCACAAACGGGATATCCTTCCGATAGTATTTTTGATGAATCAAGCGATGCGTCCGTCCCCGAAGAACCCGCGTCAGCCCCATCAGCAACAACGGAACCTGAAAATGTTTTGGATGAGGAATTGGACGAAAATGAAGTGGATGAAAAGCGAGTATTCCCAGACGTAAAAGACCTGCCGGTATTGCCCGAAAATCCGGAACAGCCATGGCTAAGTAATTGGCCAGATCTGTCCTTGGCTGTAAACCTGGGACTAGAAGAAGCAAAAGAATTATTAAACAGCTTTTTGAAAAAAGCCCGTGAATCAAATTGTAGTGATATCCATATTACAACTGGAGCTTATCCATTCGTCCGTCGATATAAAATTATTTACTATCTTCCACAGCAGCATGTCTTGCAAGAAACCGTTGTTTCAAAATTGGTCGAAGCAATATTGCCATCCGAAGATTATAAAAAATTCGAGACCCATTTGGATTTTGATTTCAGTTATGAAATTACAGAAACAGATCGCTATCGTACAAATTTGCATGGCCAGCGACTCGGGCCGGGAATGGCATTTCGCGTTATCAGTGATCATATTATTCCCATTCGTGAGCTGGGATTTATGCGCCCAGAAGTCGTTGAAAAATTAACAACTTATAATCAAGGGCTGATTTTAGTAACGGGACCGGCTGGATGTGGAAAATCAACAACATTGAATTCCTTGGTTGATTATATCAATCAAGCACGCCACGATCATATTGTAACGATTGAAGACCCGATTGAAATTGTTCACGTTTCCAAAAACTGCAATGTTACGCAGCGCGAACTGAATCGTCATACAAAAAGTTTTCATAATGCGCTAAAAGCAGTATTACGGGAAGACCCCGATATTATCGTGATTGGTGAATTGCGTGATTTGGAAACGATTGAAATGGCGATTCATTCTTCCGAAACGGGACATTTGGTCATCGGTACACTGCATACCAGCAGCGCTTCGTCAACGATGGATCGTATCTTGGATGTGTTCCCTCCTGGGCAGCAGTCCCAAATTCGCTCGATGGTGTCTGAAAGTCTAAAAGGCGTTATTTGTCAGCAACTGATTCCGAATATCGATGGTACGGGGTTAGTTTTAGTAGCAGAAATTCTTCTTGGAACACTCGCTGTTTCAAATATGATTCGAGAAGGTAAGACGTATCAGCTGTTCTCCACTATTCAGACAAGCCGCAATGTCGGAATGAGTACGATGGAACAGAGCTATTTTGATGTTTATATGGCTGGATTACGTAGCTATAAACAAACGATTCCTTATGTAAAAGCAGAAGAATTGCTGCACCAAATGCAGGTGAATGAAGCCAAAATGGCAAAAGAAAAAGCGGAAGCAAATGGTACGAAAAAGAAAAAAGGCTGGTTCTAAAAATCAGTTTAACCCCTTAATCAGGAGTATATATTTATGGCTCGACTGGATGAATTTTTAAGAAAGATGGTATCGCTGGGTGGTTCCGATTTACATTTATGTTCGACTCTCCCCCCAAAGACTCGTATTCATGGTAATTTAGCGCCGCTTCCAGGTGAAAAACCCATCTCCGCGGAAGAGATGAAGAATATTCTAAAAGAGGCCGCACCGCGTTCCAAATGGCGAGCTTTTGTTAAAAATTTTGATATGGATTATGCTTATGTAATCCCCGGATTAGCGCGTTTCCGCTCAAACTATCTGGTCAATCATTTTGGCCCTGCTGCTGTTTTTCGTGTTATTCCGACTAAAATTTTAACGATCGAACAGCTGAAACTCCCGCCGATTTTGACCGATATTTGTGAGTATAAAAGTGGTCTTGTTTTAGTAACTGGTCCTACAGGAAGTGGTAAATCAACAACGCTGGCTGCAATGATTGATTATATCAATACTACGCAAAGCAAACATATTATTACCATTGAGGATCCTATCGAATTTGTTCATCCAAATAAGCAATCCATTATTGTACAGCGCGAAATAAGTGCCGATACCGATAGCTTTGCAACAGCACTGCGCGGCGCAATGCGCGCGGATCCAGATATTATTCTTGTTGGTGAAATGCGTGATCAGGAAACGATTAATTTGGCTCTGACTTGTGCTTCTATGGGGATGCTTGTTTTTGGCACTCTGCATACAAGTAATGCACCTAAAACGATTGACCGTATTATTGACAGTTTCCCGTCTGAACAGCAGCCTCAGGTTCGCGCGATGCTTTCCCAAAGTTTGTCGGCCGTTGTTTCACAGCTTCTTTGTAAAACGAAAAATGGTAAAGGTCGTGTGGGGGCTCATGAAATTCTATTAAAAACAGAGGGTCTTCCTTCTATGATTCGTGAAGGACAGATTGCGAGTATTCGAAGTGTTATTGAGCAATCCAGTGGTATCGGAATGCGTTCGATGGACACAACGCTTCACAAGTTGCTTGACAAGGACATTATTTCTGCAATGGAGGCCTATATGAAAGCGGCCAATAAACAAGAATTTGAAAAACTTTTGACACCGGATGATCTTGCTCAAATTATAGAATAAGTGGAAAAATATTTTGTCTGTGACGCTCTGATTACCCAGATGGGTTTAATCAGGGCGTTTTTTTTAGGCGAAGATAGATTCGGGTGGAAATTCTCAAACCGATGGAACAGAATAAAAAATTGGATAGCATACTGGATCAATATTAGGGAATTTGTTTTTGCACTAATAGCTACGGATATTATGAAATGATAAGCATTTCAGAAACTATTATTCCAAGGTCAGCAGTAACGCCATTGTCATCCAGACAGACTGGCTGGATGAATGATTCCAAGAGCCATCACCTTTTTGATGTTGTAAAAAGTATTCCAAAAAACGACTCTTCCAGTTCGTTTTGATCCATTTTAGTTGTTCTAAAGCAGAAAGACAGCGTATTTTCCAATAAATTTCTTTTGCGGATAAAGTTTGAAAATTAGAACATAAAATGATATTGGTAAAATCCGCAGTATCTTTTAAGATTTTCAGGGAACTCTGTTTATTGCAAATTTTTGCATAGAGACGTTGTGCCGGGGTAGGGGCATTTTGTTCCATATCTTTCTGTATTTGTATCGGGATGGTATGTTTATAAAGAACGTAAAATTCCAAAAAATCATTGGTATAATGCTTGCTTAAAACTCGCGCTGTATACCATTGTGCTAATTGTTGAGAGTAAAGCCTAGCCGCACGACATTGCAGAAGCCTCGCACATCGATCCTGATAAGAAAGTGTTTGATTCTGCATCAATTGTGTTGAAAATTGTTGTAATAAC
>JBAYAV010000082.1:0-9954 GCA_041669565.1 Lentisphaeria bacterium | reverse complement strand
TTTAAGGCCGGGGCAAACTTCTTGGATTACTGTTAATGCTAAATCAAAAGGCTGTTATGGAAAATCGATTCAAAATACGGAGCTTATTCCCGTAGTTTTAGATCTTGTTCAATCTATAGATGCTGAAGATCGAGCCGAAGGGAAACGCATTCGCGATGTAAAAAAAGAAGCTGTCGCAAGATTGTGTTTACAAGCTTATGACCAAGGAGGTTGTATGACTGCGACAGAGCTTGCAGTTTTACTAAAAGTCTCTCCCTGCACTATAGGAAAATACATTAAAGAATATGAACAGGAAAATCAAGTAAGTTTACCCAGAAGAGGGACTATTCATGATATGGGACCAACTTTGACACATAAAAAAATGATTATTGAAAAACTTTTTGTCGAACAGAAGAGAGTTGAACAAGTAATCAGAGAAACCTATCATTCAGCAAGAGCTATCGAACGTTATATTACTTCTTTTAAACAAGTTTTAATGTGTCAGAGAAAAGGTATGAATTTACATGAAACAGCATTTGCAGTAAAAAAATCACCTAGACTTGTAAAAGAATACATTAGTATTATTAATGATTATAAAAACAAAGGTTATATTTTGAATAAAATCTTACAATATGAAATAAAAATGGAAACGGCAAGTCAATTTTATGAGCCTTCTTATCAATCTTAAATTTAATTATAATTTTGCTCAAAAATGTCCGGTGCTGGTCAGGTGCCCTTATTTTACAAAACAGTATTTTTGAAAACGGACATAGATCTTATTCAAGCGCTGTGAATCATTAAGGATCGTAGCATAAAATACTTATACTGCTTGTTGTTATATATTTACGAACAAAAAACTGTTTTACTTCTTTTGATCGGTTTATCGTTTGTTTGGGGAGACAGCGAAGCATCAAAAAAGAGGATCTATCTTTTATTCTTTATTCCTGTTTTTATAGAATTCAGCTAATTGTAGAAAGCCGTTTGCTTTCAATATTTGATAGGCATGATCTAGAATTTCTGGATCCAACTGTTGAGCAATGGGCATTTCTTTTAATACTTTAATCATCAGATGTAACGCCTTTGCTGATTTTTTTTGTTTTAGATACAACATTGCGGCACTATCAATAACAGCTAAATTTTCGGAATCATGGGTATAGGCATACATAATTAATTCTTCTGCTTTGGAAAGTTGGGTGTCATAATCCAGAAGCGTATAACCAAGGCTGTTGCAAATACCCACATCTTTAGAATCCATTCGATAAGCCTTCCAAAGATTATCCAAGCCCTCTTTTTTTTTGCCTAATCTCAATGCTGTTAATCCAAGATAGTGATAAAAAGAGCTATTCAACAGATCAAATTGCCGATTCTGCATTGCTACTCTTTCCGCGTGGAGTTGACAAATATAAGCATTTTGAAGATTATTGGATTTTTGCCACAAATCGCTTAAGAGGATATAGCCTTTAAAGGGAAGTAGTTGAATCGGCATTAATATTTCAATTCCAGATAATGGATCCTCAAGATATAGAAAAAGAGACGCAATTTGCATTCTTAAAGAAATAGAAGTCGGATTTGAATCCAGGAGTCTTTTATAAATTTTAATGGCAAATTCAAACTGTCTTAAGTTAATACAGTCATTTGCCAGGGACATCAGCCATTCTTTATCTGAAATATATTTTGAATCCACTAATTGGGTCAATAGTACATTGGCTTCCTCTGTTTTTTTTAGTGCCAAGAACGCTAAAAAACGGAATTCAAACCATATTTCTCGATCATGAAATTTTTGTTCGACTTCTGGAATTGTTAAAAAGACATCGATTTTTTCCCAGTCTTTTGCTTCTGCTAAGACTGCCAGCATCGTTGAAAAGCACATATCATTGATATACTTTTTACGGAAATTCCATACTTGATGAAACAGGTTTTCCTGTAGTGTCTTCATATCGGAAGTTTCTTCTGTTGCAGAAGACTGGAAATATATATTTAGAAAATTCAGAAATAACAACTGGGTTTTGGGAGTATTTAACAACTCGTTATTCGTTACCAGTTTTTTAAATATTTTTTCTGAACTGTCAATATCTTCCTTTTGAATCAAATTTACCGTCAGTATTTTTAGTAAATACTGGATCAACGTCTGAGAACTCCAATTCTCTTTTTCTAACTTTTGAACAAGAATGCTGATTGATAATCCGGAGCAATCCAGAATCTCGGCCCCTATCATAGACGAATTACCTAATAACTCATCCGGATCACAACAATCGGACAAAATACTGTTGATTTTAGAGAAATAGAAATGCGCATCTTTATGATTTTTACATTCTGTTGCAAGAGAAGATAATAGTTGTATATTTTTCGGATATTCCGTTAAAGCTTGACACAAATAACCTGTCACCAGATCAAAATCATAATTCTGATCTGATAATAAAAAACATGCCTTGGCATAAGCCTCTAAAGCACGATCCTGTTTTTGCTCTAAAAAAGAAAGGCGCCGACTAGTAAAGTCAACGCCTTCTTTTATAATGGTTTGTGAATAACTTTTTATTCCTGAGCAAAATACCAGAACTGTTAAAAACATTTCTAAGTACTTATTAATCATTAATCAAGCCAAACCTCGTCTATTTGTTCTTATGACGCTGAGCCTTCAACTGCTTACGGCGTTTATGCTTGGCGATCTTTTTTCTACGTTTCTTTTTTACTGAACCCATTTTTTCTTCTTTCCTGATAATATGCTTGATTTCTTACAAAAAAAATTAAAACCATTTATAAAATGTTATCCTATAAACATATATTCTTTTCAGTAAATGTCAAATCAAAACACTATCTTTTATAAACTTTTTACTATTATATCCCCAGAACAAAAAAAATTCTGGGTTTATTCTGAAATCAAAACTTTTTTATAAAACGCAGATGCAAAAGTTTTAGTATGAATTAATTCCATGAAACAAATATTTTAAAAAAATAGTAATACTCGATCCAATATCTCGACTCACTGAATCGGTTGAGTTCAAATTCTTTGGTTAAAAGAATAAACACGCTTTCGCAAATCCAGACAAAATTCAAAAAAACATTTTCTATCGTTCTGAAAACAGTACTACCACAAAATGAATTGTATTCAACGGCATCAGCACTGCTGCATTTAAATAGCCACGGCTTTGTTCCTGGATTTGCACCACAGCGCCATTCGCGCCGTATACAGCATTGGCTACCGGAAGCCCCTTCGGCATGAAATCACCCAAACCAGACGTTGTTAAAAGCGTTCCTGCCGGCACTTGTAAATCACGCGGAAGGTAATCCACCCGAATTTTTCCCTCTTTTTGTCCAATTATCCGTTCTTCGCCAAAGCAAATACCTGTAAATTCACTGCTTCCTATTTGAACTCCAATTCGGCAATCGGGAGAATACAGCATCGCGACCTCAGAAGTATGACGGCTATTTTGAACAATTCTGCCAATCACCTGCCCGTCGGACAGTACTACTGCACCAATCGGAACCTTATCATTCAACCCCTTGTTAATTTTAAAATTTTGATTCCAGTATAACGGATCGCGAAAAATAATTTCTGCCACAACTCCAGTCCATCCAGGATAGGGTGGCAATTGAAGAATTTTGCGAAGAGCATTGTTCTCCGTTTTCAATCCCTGATATTGAGCTAACGCGGCATTTAATTCCGCGATTTGCTGATCTTTTATGCGAAGATCACTGCGTAAACTCGAACCTTTC
Organism: Lentisphaeria bacterium; assembly: GCA_041669565.1. GTDB lineage: Bacteria > Verrucomicrobiota > Lentisphaeria > Oligosphaerales > Oligosphaeraceae > JBAYAV01. The sequence goes on along the minus strand of JBAYAV010000082.1, from coordinate 6,261 downwards.
TCATGGAGTCCTATTTTTTCTTTTAAGACCTTGAGGTGAAATTCACTGGCGTGGATAAAATTCACAAAGGGCGAAATCCCGCCAGCAGTAACACGTTTTAAAATGGTATATCCACCCCAAAGAATAAGCAAAACAGCAATTCCAAGAAGAAATATTTTTATATATTTGTAATATTGTTCTCTTGTCATAAAATCAATTTTAAAATCATATCATCAGATATTTCATTCTTCTTCCGCTTCTTTTGCTTGCTTTAATTTTAAAACATCCCCTGGATCTTGAAGCATCAGTTTATTGATAATAGGAATTGGAACTTTACTGAAGCGGCATTCTAAAGAAGCTTCCATCGCCGATGCTGAACAGGGAAAAACGAGCTTAACCTCTGCTGGACCGGTTGTATAAATCTGCCTGAAATCATAAACCTCCGCCGGCATTTTCAGCATTCCAGCACAATCATATTTTTTCCCGTCACAGAATAAAAGATAATCCAACGGACTTATACTTTTATCCTCATTAATGCGGATTGTTAAAACAACATAAAGAAGTCCTTCTTCGGGCTTTTTAGACTCAATCCATTCATCCGGAATCATTTCAGACGGTTTTAATTCTTTGTTTCTAAAGGCAGACGAATGCTTTACAAACCGCAGCGCCGTTTGTAAACGCTCTATATTCGTAATTTCACCGCAATGCATCCGAATCGGTACCGCAGCGTAAATTTCAGATACCAGCAAAAAAACGACTGCAACTTTTATAAAGTCGTTTAACATCATCAACTCCTTACAAATTTTCTAAAACATTTGCCTGACAAGTAAATATTTCAGTTAACCCTTTTTTTGCATAGTCTAACAGTTGAACGAGTTCTTCATTATTAAAAGTAGCTTCTTCTCCCGTTCCCTGTAATTCTACAAAACGTCCTTCATCCGTCATAATAACATTCATATCAACTTCAGCAGCCGAATCCTCGGTATAACACATATCTAACACCGGTGTTTGATCAATGATTCCAACACTCACTGCGGCAACACGATTTTTGATTGGGTTTTCTGCTAGTTTACCATTCGCGATAAGGCGTTTTGCCGCGATTTGCAGTGCCAGACTGGCACCGGTAATAGAGGCGCAACGTGTGCCACCATCCGCATCTATTACATCACAATCAATATGAAAGGTCATTCCTGGTATTTTTTGCAAATCAACCACCGCACGTAAAGAGCGTCCAATGAGACGTTGAATTTCAGCAGAGCGTCCAGACAATTTTCCTTTTGTCACTTCACGTTCTGTTCTTGTATTCGTAGCTCCCGGCAGCATTTGGTATTGGGCTGTAATCCAGCCGCCTGGGACGTTCTGCGCTTTCATCCATCCAGGCACGCGGTCTTCAACACTAACAGAGCACAGCACTCTGGTATCACCGAAAACGCTTAAAACAGAACCGATGGGGTGTATTTGAAAATCGGGAATAAATTTAATCGCTCTTAATTGATTTTTTTCGCGATTATTAAGTCGTATCATCTGCAAACTCCGTAAAATGTGATATAGTTAAAAAAAGCCTAAATTTTGGCATACACACTCAATATAACAACCTTTGATAGAAGCAAAGTTTACGTGAAGCATTTTTTTCAATTTTTTATATATATATTTCTATTTTTTAGTCTTTTTTTGTTTGTTTCCTGCAAAAGAGAGAGCGTAGAGCTTAATCGTGCGAAGACAAAGAATCTTCTAAAGATCTGTGATAATATACAGAAGCAGAATCAAAAGGAGGCTCTTTCTATCATTGCTGAAACGCCATCTTTGAAACATAGCAAGTTAGCCCTTTATTTAGAGAGCCAACAGCAAAACAAGGAACTTTATGAAAAATTCAACAAGTTTTTGCTAGAGCAGCAATTTTCTCGTGCAATAGAGATGATACAGGAAGCTGAAAGTTCAGGACTTGCTACATCTGAGCTGATACAGCTGAAAAAACTTCCATATGCGTTACAGGCTCTTGAGTTGTTTTGTGTTCGCATGCCATGGGAAGATGTAGAATCCCTACAAAAGAATTGGCAATATTTGCAAAAGCATGATGCCATTTTAGAAAAATCAGCAGTTTATTGTGTTTTTCGAGATCAGCAATTAGAGCATTTGAAACAATTGCAGCAAAAAGACTCTCTTGCAATACAAACAATATTATTATTTCGCCTAGATCAGCTTTGTGCTGGTGGAGAGAACGAAAAAGCTCTGCAGTTATTTCAACATTTTTCAAATCAGTACCCTATGCATCCGCTTTCACTTTTGATACGAGGTAAAAACTTTACCACACAATATTTTAATATTTTAGAAAGCAAAAAATTATTGAGTGAACAGTATTCTTCTTTTGAGTTAGCTACGGCTTTAAATAGTACTTCATTAACATCAAAACAAAAGAATGCCGTTTTAGATATATTTATTAAAATTCCACAAAGGTCCACTATTTCCGGAACGTTATTAAATTATTCTTTTCTAAATACTCATACAAATTTAAGCTCGATATTACTAGCCTGGCAAAAAACAGCTCAAAAAGAACTGGGTTTTCCTAACTTTTTTCACACAGCTCTAAAAGAAAAGTATTCATCTGTGCTTTCATCCACCGAAAGTCTTGCGGGTATACCTTATATTCTTACTATTTTAGATCAAATCTCAAAATAATATTCAGAATCATTTGAAAATAATATTAACATTGTTATTGTTATATGATAAAATCTGTTTATTTTTCGTTCCTATTACAATATTACCATAAAGGAAAAACATGAAACTCAAAAAAATCAGTATTATTATCAGCGCGGCATTACTTTTTACGCCCATTTTAGGACAGGCTGAAAACGCATCAAAAGCGACTCCCCAAAAAACGCAAGAAAAAGTGGCCCCCAAAACACCTGCCGTTAAGCCAACGGTAACCGTTACGAAACCGACCACAAAACCAGTTTCCGAAAAATCCATCGACGAGCTGCTCAACTTCATTCCTGCAGATGTTGCAACAATCAATGGTGAAGTTCGCGTCAAACGCGCGGATATTGTGAATATTTTTAAGCCACAGCTGCAGCAGGCAATGGCCCAGGGAATGGATATTCCCCAAAAAGAAGTTCAGCATTTTGCTCGTAATCTTGCTCAAAACATGACAACACAATTTGTACTTGCCGATTATGTTCAAAAGAACGGTTTCAAAATTGACTACGAAGCCGCCGAAAAAATGCTGGATACCTATAAAGAAAAGATGGGCGAAGAAACTTTTAACAAAATGCTTAAACAACAGAATATGGATTATGAAACATTTGTAAAACGTATCGCTGAAATGAATACAATTAAGGCATGGCAAGATGCAGAAGTAGCAAAAATCCCCGAGCCCGCCGACAAAGAAATGAAAGATTTTTATGAAAAGAACAAGCAGACCTTTGTGACTCCAGAGACTTATAGTGCTTCTCATATCCTTGTTAAATTTTCGAGCAGTACTCCTTCTGAGAAAGAGGAAGAGGATGCGCTTGTTAAGATAAAAGCGATCAAAAAACAACTTGATGATGGCACAGATTTTGCAAAGCTCGCGGAAGAGAAAAGTGATTGTCCTAGTGGAAAGCAAGGCGGTAGCCTAGGAGAGTTCCCAGCTGGTCGTATGGTTCCTGAATTTGAGGCCGCCCTTAAAGACATGAAGGAAGGCGATATCAGCGACCCCGTAAAAACTCAATTCGGTTATCATATCATTAAAGCTGGCCCAAAAAGCCCCGCTGGAACGGAAACCTATGACGAAGCAAAAGAACAAATTTCCGAAAAAATAAAACAAGAAGAAATTAAAAATTACATGGAAAAAAGAATCGACGAAATCGTCAAAGCTGCTGATGTAAAGATTCTGATACCAGAATCCTAATCTGTTTTTGAATTCTATTTTATAAAAAGTCCGATAAAAGAGCTCCCATTTCTTTTGTCGGGCTTTTTTTATATAATTATAAGATATTTTTAAAAAGTATACTTTTCCTTTAATAAAAGAAAAATGCCTATATTTAATAATAATCAAAGAAAAATACCTAAAAACCAAATTAAAGTTATTTATTTTTTGTTTTCACTTGTTTTATTTTAAATAATATCGTATAATTAAACGTTTACACCACGTTGTAATAAAAAAATATTGTGTTATATTAATATCATTATTGAAGTTGTATTCTCAATACACAATTTCTGATTTATTTTTTGAGATGCCTTTTTACTAAATAGTCCCTTTCTTCTTATTTCTTGGGAGAAGAATATTAATGGGAACTATATATTTATACAAAGATGGGAATATTATTATGTTTGTTAGAATTTGGGATGAAAGATCTATTGAAGAGCATATTCTTGCTCGAGACGGAATCGAACCTCTGAACTCTCATTATTATGCAACGACTTATCCACGAGTCTACGCAGCTGCTGAGCGTTTGTTTGGTTCTTGGGGGGATGCAATCGAAGCTTGCGGTTTCGATTATAACCTTATTCGCAAATATCGGGTATGGAATAAAAAATCCGTTATCACTGAAATCAAAAAAATGCAGGAACAAGGCGCAAAGCTTACAAGCAGTAATGCCCAGCGTAATTTTAAAATTGTCTATATGGCTGCGATTCATCATTATCGTTCTTGGGGTAATGCAATCCATTCTGCTGGACTGGATTATAAAAAGATCCGCCTGCGTCGCAGTATGAGCAAAGAGGCTATTCGACAGGAAATTTTAGATTTATATCAAAAGGGTGTCGATCTATCCTATTGCAACATCCGGAAAAACTACCAGTATTTACTGGCCTGCGGTTCTAAAAAGCTTGGAGAAGGAAGTTGGGCAAAAGCCCGCAAAGTATGCGGAATTCACAAAAACTTCCGTTCTCAAAAAAAACAAGAGTCCACTCAAGTTTTTGCTTAAATTATCTTCATACAAAAAACGCATCATGAATATAAAAATCATGATGCGTTTTTTTGTGTGAAATATATCGCTATATAAAAAGTCCCCAAAACCAACTATTTTGGGGACTTTTTGTATATGTAGTCGTAAAAGTATTATTTAACGATATCGATTAATTCAACATCAAAGATCAGAGTTGAATGCGGAGCAATTGCATCACCGGCACCGTGAGCACCATAAGCAAGCGCTGCGGGAATAAACAAGCGATTTTTTCCGCCAACTTTCATGAGTTGCAGTGCTTCTGTCCAACCGGGGATAACCTGATTTACCGGAAATTCAGCTGGAACACCGCGTTTCATTGAACTATCAAAAATTTTTCCATCCAAGAGTTTACCTTCGTAATGGACTTTAACAACATTTGCTGGTGCCGGACTTCCGCCTGTACCTTCGGTAATGATTTGATACTGCAAACCACTTTCCGTTGTAACAATGCCTTCTTTTTTGGCATTTTCAGCAAGGAATTTTTTCTCGTTTTCGATATTTTCCTTACCAATTTCGCTATCTTTTGCCTTTTTTGTTTCTTTAAATTCATCAACCTGTTTTTGAAAATCCTGCATAGCGGCAACATATTGTTCTTGGGTTAATGCCGGTGGCAAGTTCTTAAACAAATCTGCAAAAGCAGTCTTAATAACTTCCTTATTTAACGTAACAGGCAATTGATTAACATAACCAAAAATGTTCATTGCTAAAGCATAGCTGTAACGATCTACGTTATTTTCCAATTTGATGGACATGTGAATATCTCTCTTTTGTCTTTTAAAAAATGAAATCCGACTTCTTTTTGGATTTTCTGGAAAAGATGTCTGATCAGTTAAAAATCAGGCATTTAAATAAAATAGCATTGATTTTCACAAAGAGTAGAAATTATTCTATTTTTTTTGTGTTTTGTATCTATCGGGGAGGATAATAAATTTTATATTTAAGAAAAGCAGACAAAACAGAAAAATTCATCCATTTTATTTATGGATTATGGCTAAAGTTGCGAATTGTTTGTAAATATCGATTCTTTTTTACCATGTTTTTTATTTCAAACATAACGTTGTTTTGGCGACGTACGTATATAAAAATCAGCGGCCGTGCAAAAACACGGGCGGAAAATATTCTGCTCCTACAATTTTAATCGATTCATTCGTCATTCAGGCGATTTCAATTTTTCTGTTTGTTTTTTGTTCGATTATTTTTAACGAAAAAGAAAAATTAGCAATCAGAACCGTGCTCATCAAAAAAAAAAAAAAGCTATTTTTTCTGCACAATATTAATAATATCCCTCAAAGTGAAATATCTCATGTGTTATCCAAAATGGACACCCTAACGCCTACGGCGAGTTATGAGTTATGAA
>JBAYAV010000081.1:0-10020 GCA_041669565.1 Lentisphaeria bacterium | reverse complement strand
TTGGTACTTTAATTTTGGCATTATTTTGTTCCTCATAATTGGTGCGATTAGCTTAATATAATCGCCGTTAAACAAAACTGTCAAAATTTCGTTTCACTCATGGGCAGAACAAAACTAAGAAAAAAATAAATGAATTGAGGAGATTGCTTTGACAGATCAGGAATATAAAGAATTGCTGATTAAAATGGTTTCAATCAGTGATCATCATGAAAAAGAAGAAGTGATTTCTTTACTTAAAATATGCAATTTTACGTTTAAAAAGACAGGTGAATTTTCCGGCAAAGTTTGGAATCAACGGAAGAAAGAGATTTGTTTGAGCATAATACCAGATAAGTTTGTTCAGCTAAAATCACATTCAGTTTATATTGAAGGCCTGTGTCATGAAATTTATCCTGTGAGTGACGAATATATGTTATCCAAAGTGAATTTGAAACCAGGGCCATTAGCTGATTATGAGAATGTTAGCCAAGAAGTGCAGTTTGAAAATATTCAAAAAAAATTGTTGATGAAATAAGAGCAGCAAAATATGTTGTTTGGATTGCAATGGCATGGTTTACGGATCCAGTTTTGTATGGAGAACTAGTAAAGCAAAAAAGGAATGGATTGACTATCGAAATTGTTGCTGATGATAATCCTAGGAATAGAGAGGCTGAGTTTAATCTTGAGGATGAATTTCCGACACATTGGGTAATTATACAATCCTTATACAAAAATATTATGCACGATAAATTTTGTATAATAGATTTGAATGTAGTTATTCATGGAACTTTTAATTGGACAAAGGCGGCTAGTTACAACAAGGAAACGATAACTATAGATAGAAACCGTAACACGGCAGAACGTTTTGCGGACGAGTTTATGAAATTGAAAAAATGATTTGTGATTGGTTGATTTATTTCCTAAAACCGATGTGAAAAGTTACATTTATAATGACTTTTTGACCGAAATCGGTAGTGGAAAATCGTGATAAAATTGGGTGTATCCTGTCTCTAAGGAATAAAGACAAAAACGGTTAAAATTACCCATTGACTTATTGGCTATAATTCTGGGGTCGAGTATGCGAATTTTTCTATACACTCGGCCTATTTTGAAAGCGCGGTATTGATGTCAAGAAAAGACAAGTAGGGTTCTCTAAACCCAAAGTAAATAAAAGTCTTTTCAGAGGTTATCGTTAGTTCGTAGCGGTAATCTGGGAAAGGCTTTTTTTATTAGTTGAATTTTATATAGCGTGGGAACATATACAGAAGTGCTTCGTTAGTTGACAGCTTGGTTAAAAAAACAGGTTGTGTTGACAGAATGTAGATTTGTTGGTTGAGTTGATAAAATTGTTATCAAAAATGAGGTGAATTGATAAAATAGTTAGCACTTTGAATATATGAAATAAGTAATGAATTGAACCCACCGATGCAAATCTAGTTTAGTATTTAAAGTTCAATTATTTAGCAAAAAAATATAAATATGCCTAAAATGTGATGTATTACCTGAATCCGTGAAAATAACGGAATGATTTTTACTTCACGTATCCAGGATTAAGATTGCATATGTTAAAATGAACAAATAAGGGGAATAATATAAATATGGATACTAATTTACAAATAGACAAACAGATCTTAAATAGTGATGAAGTTATTTGTCGTCATATAAGTAATCTTAATAAGTCAACGAGAGGTCAAATTTCACAAGATATTCTTTCTCAACTTCGTAATTTTGTTGAACATATTATGCTGAAAATCGATGCTAATGGTAACGATATAGAAGATTCACAGGAAAACATAAGGAAAGCAGTAAAACATGCAAAAAATCAGAATTCACTGCGTCATTTATCACGATTCCATCATTTTTTGCAAGTATCTGTTTCACATCGTACTTTAGAAGAAGAAAATTCTGAACGTTTAATGTTAAAATACTATGAATATCTTTTGAGAATAAAAAATTATTTGCATGACAATTATGCTCTTAATGTTTTAGATAATCTTGATCAATTTCCAATAGAAACTGATGATAGTTTTAAAGAATATTATGAAAGAATAGCTAAAAAGGTGGATGAATACAAAACACCAAGACGGAATGGATTTTGGATTGACCGTTTTTATATTCAAAAAATCAAGCCATTCTTTTGTGGGGAAAAAATATACTATGAGGTTACTTTTTTTCGCGCAAACGGCTGGACAAGTAAAACGAATCGTATTATTGCATTTACAGACCTTGAGATTACAGATTTTTATGCTGTTAAATTTGCTATTGCTAATAATTATATAGATTTATTTGATAAGCAAATGCCAATTAGAATTATCGTTGACTGGAAAGTAAGTATTCGTCCGTGTGAATTTGAAAATTTTATTAGATTAGTTAAGAAGAATGGATTTACTTCTAGTAAAACGGAACAACGTAATATTGCAGACTATTTAACAGAAACAGGGTTAAGTTTATCGGAAATTATTATGTTTTCAGATAAGGCTTACGAAGAAATACGTGACAGGATAGTACCTAATACAGATAGGAGATGTTTTTTTGACGTACTTGATAATTGCCGATCACTTATCCAAAATAAAAAACCAGGTTGTAATGTTCTTCGGTACTTGCTTCACCATATGACGAATCGAATTATTAAAGATCAGTGGGAATATAAATACATAGATGGAAATTCTGACCTTTCAAATCTTTATTTAGCTTATGGGTGTATTCCTTTTGATACAATGCCGTTTTGCTCAGCTTTGATACAGCATGTTCCGAGACTTTCAGACTTATTTGACTCTCTTGATGTAAGTGGACGTGAATACGAACTTTTAGCAAGGATAGTTAAAAATAATACTGAAAAGAAAAGAATACTTTTTACTTCATTGGATAAGTGTGAAAAGGGCGGTAAGCACAAGCTAGGGGAATTTGATGATGTTGATACACTAGTTGAAAAATATAACGAAAAACTTTATACTAAACATCAAGCTCGTAAGCTAGTAGTAAAGAATAACCATATTTTTATTAAAAGTTATAATGATGATACAGTATCAATAATCGAAAAAATTGAAGGTTTGTCAGAAAGCGGTGTAAACAATTATAGCAATGCTGTAAAAAATTGGCTTCAAAAAACTGATTATCAGATTGATTGTGGAGAGAAAAAAAAATTTTTAATTGAAATGTTTGCTAATTCACATGTTTCTTTGATTTATGGTTCTGCTGGAACTGGCAAGTCAACTCTAATTAATCATATTTCTCATTTTTTCAATAAGTATTCAAGGCTCTATTTGGCTCATACAAATTCTGCTGTAAATAATCTAAAAAGGAGGGTTACGGCATCTTCGAATTGTGAGTTTATGACAATTACTAAATTTAATAAACATGCGAAAGACATAAAAATAGATTACAAAATTCTTATTGTTGATGAGTGTAGCACTGTAAGCAATAAGAATATGAAACAATTGTTAGAACTGGCCGAATATAAATTACTTGTTTTGGTTGGTGACACTTATCAAATAGGGGCGATTGAATTTGGAAATTGGTTTGATGTTGTACGTAGTTTTTTGCCGTCTTCTGCTGTTTGTGAATTAACTACCCCATATAGAACAAAGGGTAAAGAATTGTTAGGGTTATGGGATAATGTTCGAAAGATGAAGGATGATGTTTATGATCGCCTACAAGGTGGTGAATTTTCAAGTACCCTTGATGCCTCGATATTTGATCCAGTAGCAGACAATGAAATTATTCTTTGTTTAAATTATGGTGGTCTGTATGGAATCAACAATATTAACCACTTTATGCAAGAAAATAATAAAGGTAAAGAAATAAGGAAAGGAATACAAAGATATAAAGTTGGGGATCCTATTTTGTTTAATGAGTCTGCTGATCAATTTTTTAGTTTGAATAAGGAGTAACAACCGGTAATCTATAATAATATGAAAGCTAGGATTATAGATTTTCGTATCCATGATGCTGGAAAAGGAACGGAACGAATTCAATTTGATGTAGAAATTGATAAACCACTTATTGATCTTGATGAATCAAATTTTGAAATTATTGGTAAGACTATAAGAGGTAATTCAATTATTCGTTTTGCAGTTAATAAAAATAAAAGCACCGATGATGAAGATGATGTTATTTCTGAAGCGATTGTTCCTTTTCAAATTGCTTATGCTGTATCAATACATAAGGCGCAAGGCTTAGAATATGATTCGGTAAAAATCGTTATAACTGATGAAGTTGATGAATTGATAACTCATAGTATCTTTTACACTGCAATTACTCGTGCAACGAAAAGCTTAAAAATATATTGGACGCAAGCAGTAGAGAAAAAGATACTTGAAAGAATAAAACCGAAAAACAATCGCCAAGATTTAGCATTGCTTAAGAATGAAATAAAATAAAGGAAAAGTTTGCAATCAATGTAATAATGAAAGGGAAATGTTTTATGACGATAGAATTGAATATTTATACGGGACAGTTGAATTACAGCAATGTTGATTGTTTATTTGTGTTTGACGGGAAGGAATTGCGTTTAATCTTTCCAAAAGATAAAAGATCTAAAAATAATATGCAATGGATTAGTACATCTCCTGAAATGAATGAGTCATATTTGATTGGTAAATGTAATGAAAATGGACATACATTAATATTTATCATTAAACAAGGGGATGAAATTGGATGTGAAAATTCAGTGTTGTTGGTCAAAATTGTTGCTTATATCGACTGCAAAGATGATAGAGAAGAAATTGGTAGAATAACTTTTAGTAGTCCTGAAATTAATTATATTCATCCAGTAAATCAATTATACAATTATTCTATTGATGAAAAAAAAGGTGTCTTTTCTTTAACAACTTTAGGTAATGACTCGACAACTACAAAAAAGCAAACATTCAAGGTTAATGATGCGAATATTCAAGTACAATTTGGGCTATCTAAAAGATTCAGTAAAAAAATTGGAGAAATACCGATATCCTTAAACTCTGTAATGTCGTTTGAGTTTGACATGACAAAGGACTATGCTTTTATTATGAAACTTTGGTATATTGCAAAGGAGTTTATTCAGTTTTTGTGTTATAGGAAAAATGTATTTCTCCCTATAGCAGAATTATTTGCACCTGATGAGGGCGGGAAACAGAAAAAATTTGCTACGCTGTATGTTTTAGATGAGACTGGTGATTCAGAGCCCGAGACGTCAAAAAAAGGAAGGCCTATAAAACAAGAATACATTTCTGGGTTTGAAGGGAAAATATTGAGAGATATAGCTGATAATAGACTTTATACTCGCCATCTTCCGAATACATTCGAGTCTCGCAAACACAAAGACGTTGCACAATTTATTATGATAATAACAGCATTTGAGTGGGAATTTCGTCGTGCATATCCTGATGGTATACCTAAAAAAGAAGCAACAATCAAAGTTGAAACTAACGCAACGAAAGCAATTCAATCGCTAATAGAATCCAGCACGGGAAAACTAAAGAAGAAATATAAGTCTTTAAAAAAACTTATTAAGTCGGATTCGCTTTCGAATGAAATTGAAAAAATAGGTAAAGACTTTGCTGAGGTTATCGGAAAATTTGGAAAGGAACTCTATCATAAAAATAAAGAGAATTTGGTTTACTCTGAAATAGGAAAGCGTTTGGCTTTTCAAAGAAATCATTTTGCTCATGGTGACTTAGATGAAGAATTTATCGGCCAGTCTTTGACGGATTTGCTTTATATCGAATATGTTGTTTATGTGATGCAGTTAAGATTCTATGGTATTGATGATATAAATATCGAAAGGTCGACAAACGAATTGTTCTTTTGAATTGGGGTACCTGAAGACAAAAAAACTTGATCTCATTTTTAAAATAGCTGCTTTAATGAAAAAAGAAACAGAAAAAATCTAAAGAGATTAAAGCTTTAACAAAATATATTTTAACAGAACCTAGTTTTTATTAAGCGTCACCTGACATCTTTTTTGTTTGTTGTTTTGTAAATAATTAAAATACCTTTGGAGGTTTTTCGTTATAATTATTGCGAAAAGTACTTTGTTAAATTTATTCTACATTTATTTTAAGGGCATTGTGCGTTTACAATGGAACAGGGATTCGCGCAAATAGAATGGATTCGAAATAATGAATGCTTCCTGCTTCGTAGCAACAGGCAATGTCACCGTTCTTTAATGCTGCAAGATCAGAATAGGCGCATGGTCCTGAGTGAATTATTCTAGAGATATCCCAGTTTTTGCCCTCATCAAAACTGAAACGCAAAGTCAAGTTTTTGCGTTCCTGACTGTTTGCTGGGTTACAAAAAACAATGATATTTTTGTTGTTTGCGTCAGGCCATTGATAACGAAGGATTGAAGCCTGGCAATAAGAATCAGGCAAATTTAAGTCTTGGTGCTGATCTTGCCAGGTTATTCCGCCATCATGGCTGATTGATGTCTGCCGATATTGGTGGCTACGCATGTTAAGCATAATTCGATCGTTTGTCAGCTCTACAACTTCGCATTCATTTACTTGTGCTTGCGGAGATTTACCACCAAGTTGCCATGTTTGTCCATGATCATCTGAAAAAACAATATGTGAATAGAGTTGCATTGTTTTTGCCTCTATATGATCACAGGGAACGACAAGACGACCCTTGAATTTTCCGTGTTGAATCTGGATACCGCTTCCGGGGCCTGTTGCGTACCAAGTCCAATTCGCTTTTTTTACGGTATCGGTAATATCTTTTGGTTTGTCCCAAGTTAAGCCATCATCAACAGAACACAGAACGAAAACACGTCTTGTATCTAGACTTGTTTGTTCCATAATTGCTTTTTCACAATCGTTTCCGTTATTCCAAGTAATCATGAACCATATTGTCCCCGTTATTCTATCAGCAACAACACAGGGATTACCACAGGTATTTCCTGCATCATGCCAAACGACCTTGGAATCACTCCAAGTTTTACCGTCGTCAACGGATCTTTTTAGAAGGATGTCGATTTCTCCGCGATCACTAGGACTATCTTTTCTTCCTTCACAAAAAACAAGAATCGTTCCGAGATTAGTAACTTCAATGGCTGGAATGCGATACGTATTATATCCATCTTTGCCACTTACAAAAAGTGCGTTGCTATTTCGTGATTTTTGGAAAGAATCCGGATTCTTTTTGTTCTCGTTACTTATCATTTAGGGTTTCTTTTCAGGATAAGATGGCACAAGCGTTTATTTTTTGCGGCATTTTTCGAAAAGCGCTTTTACTTTTCCGATGACGCGTGCGGAGTAGTCTGTCACTTTTCGCAGGTGGAATATTTTATCCAATAAACTGGGCCGCAATTCAATTGCTTTAGCGGGGCAAAACTCATGACAGCAATAGCAGCGGATGCAAGTCTTATCATTAAGTTTTGGCCCTCCTTTTGCGAATGGCTGAATGGCGGGCGGATCGATGGGACATCCTCGCATGCATCGCCCACACTGGATGCATTTTTCGACCAGGATAACCGGCCTCGGCGCAATTTGTCGGCGGATCCATTTTAATATCCAGTTTGGCAGCGGCAAGATTTTCATGATATTTTTGGGAATGGGCACGAGCTTATAATCCGAGACATAGAATTTTTCCCAGTTTTCGCCGATGATATCGATCTCGGACAGCCTCGTTGCACCAAAATCGGCTCGGCGGACGGCTTGATTAATCGGATATTTTTCCGGATCAATGCCGATTATCTTGCAGCATACCACATCGACCGCCGCTAAATCCGCACTGCAAATAATAGCTCCTATTTTTCGGGGTGAGCCGCCGCTTGGGCCGGGGCCTTCCATCCCAATAACCGCATCCATGATGGCCAAGGCTGGCTTTGCAATTCGATTAATATCGACAATTAAATCGGAAAAGCGGTCTCGATTCTGAAAGCGGAAATGATATTGCGCTTTTGCGGAACCGGGAATTAATCCGTACTGATTTTTAATGGCTCCAGTAAACCCCATTTGTACATGCGTTTTTAATTTCGGCAGTGTTATTAAGACATCGCAGTCGGTAAGATGTGAAGTCAGCCCAATTCGACGGCCGACACGATTGTCTAATTTTTCAAAAATAGTTTTTTCTTGAAAAACGGCGACCTCACCGCCTTCTTCTTCGATGACTTTCAGCATGCCGCAGGATTCAAGAACTAGCTTTGTATCGCCGACGCCGGGACCATCGCCGACTTTTATGATTCCGCCGCATTCCTTTACGAGGCGCATCACCGCGCGTAAAATGGACGCATCCGGGCTAATGACTTTGCCCGGTTTCGAGGGCGCCACAAGATTGGGTTTTAAGAGCACCTTTTGGCCGGGCTTTACAAATTTTTGCATGCCGCCCAAGGAATCAAGCCCCGTCCGAATAGCCAGCAGTACTTTTTCAAAATTTTCATATCCATCAAGAGCTGTAATGCTGACGGCAGATTTTTGATTATGATTGCTCATGGTTTGTTTTTCTATTTCTTTTTTTTTGTCGTGGATTTCTTTTCCACTGGTTTTTTCAGTAACGCAAAAATGAAAACACCAATCGTATAGCCTGCTAGAAATCCGATGATATAGAAAATATAATTTGCGGGGATTGCATTTGTTAAAGAATTTGGGAGCAGGTCTTTCAGCGAGTTCAGATAGACATTGCCTGCGAGCCATGCTCCGAGGCCGCCGCTGGCCAAGCAGATTACAATACCCAGGACACGGGCGACAATTTTCGTAATGTAGGTCAGTAAGCACAGCGCGATCAGTACCGATATAATAAGACTCATATAGCGCCACCAGTCACGTCGCCAATTTATTTCGCCGTTTTTTATTTCGAGTTGGCTTACATCCAGTAGCGGGCGGGAATCCTTATTTTTTATGCTATTGTATTTTTCTTTTTCCGCCTTTTCAACTTTGTTCATTTCTCTTTTCCCAGCTTCTGTAACGTTATCGATGCCATCTGCAAGTTCGATATTAACGGCAAAAATTGGAAAAGTCACAACAAACAAACAAAATAGGACTAAAATTCTAGTTGTCATTTTTCTCCTGTTCATGATAAAATAAATTCTCTTAAAATACATTAAAAAACGAATGCCGCATTTGTCTGTGTGGCGTTCGCTTGTTTTCTGAAAACAAAGGAATACGCATCCGCGAATTTTGCATGAGTCAATATACATTCGAGAATGGAAAAATCACTTCAATTTTCGGAATTTCTTATGTAGAGACTCTCTTCTCTAAAATATTTTCGGGGGTTCTTTTACGCGAAAATCAATGGCGATTTTCGAGAAACTGGCAAAGAGGTTGTTTGATTCTGATTGGCGTTCTACGAGACTCAAGGAGTCTGCCTCTTGAAATAAAATGATACGTGATAAATAAAGGTCCTGCGGCGCGCGCGTTTCGTAGAAGAAAAGGAGTGCGATTATATTTCGTTTTTTGCGCGGGAATCTTGCGGTGTGGGGCCTTGGGTATCTAAGGAGACCATTCCGGGCGTGAACAAAGAGCGATTGGCCGTTTGAAAAATTTTGTAAAAAGCGCCCGTGTAGCCGACTTTCTGAAAAAGGCTGGCAGCCTCTTGCTCATTGCGCGCTATAACCCGGAAGGAGTGGTGCTGAAATTGAAATCCCGGCGGAAGACGATGAGCGGCAAAAACCGCTTGCACTGGCAGGCTGTTTAACTGCCAATAGAACTGAAACGGAATTTCATCAAAGGCATTTATGACGATAGGGCCTTGCCTGTAAAGACCGCTCTGTAATAAAAATTGAATCATGTCTTTGCTGTCGGTGGAATTTCGGTAGTACTGCTGCAAAAGATTTTGTGGCGATTTGGCTTCGCTAATTTGAACTTTTGTAATAAAGTATGCGGTATTTTCAATAACAGCCCCGGAAAAAAGAATAATCAGAAACAAAAAGTAGGTGTTGACTTTCTTGAAAACATGCGTCTCTTTACAGGATAATAATGCGGCGTAGGTGAAAATCGGGAATAAAACAAGGTATACGCGCGGAAAGGGAGCGTGGCCGCCAAAACGCATTAGGATCGTAATCAGAATTGGAATAAAAGCAATCTTGGTAAGAAGAATGCCGTCATATTTATGCATCTTCTTTTT
>JBAYAV010000080.1:0-10084 GCA_041669565.1 Lentisphaeria bacterium | reverse complement strand
GCGTCGTTTTTGTTTTCAAACATGGGTTGTTTTGGCGATGTCTTTCTGTATATTTTGAACAATCTGGGTATTTTTTTTATATTATCGAATGCGGCTGTTGGGATATCATGCATTTTTGTTGATATTTCAAACATTGCATTTTTGGAAAAATTGCACGTAGCGGCGCACGGCCGTGCGTCGTATGTCGCAACAATTTTTTTACAACGGGAAAAAACGGGGAAATGTAACAGGACGCGATGACGTATTGAAATGCAATGACGTATCGGGATGCGGTAACGTAGAGACGCAATATTTTGCGTCTCTATAATCGTCAAATTTGGCATCCAAAATTCGTGGATATAAAATAGGTGAATTGGCATAAAAATATTGGTTTGAAATACCGGAACATTTCCGTTTATAAAATTGGATGAATTTGTGGTTATGCCAAATCATATTCACGGAATAATTGAAATTGCCAAAACCAATGATGAACGGGAAAATATAACGGGACGCGATGACGTATTGAAATGTAATGACGTAACGGGATGCGGTAACGTAGAGACGCAATATTTTGCGTCTCTACAATCGTCAAATTTGGCATTCATAATTCGTGGATATAAAAACGGGGAAATGTTCCACCTTGCGTTTTTGCAGATCTTAATCATCCTAAAAAGAAGCCGTTTGAATTCAACCGCAGAGAACGCAGAGAAACACAGAAATTATTGGGCCTGTTTGGCTGATCATTGATATTCGTGCTTTTGGATGTCCTTTTTTTGCGAAATATAATTCATAATAAAAAGTCTAGTTTTTTGAGTTACTGTCGTCAGAGTTCAGACAATCCTTTTTTTTATTTCTGACTCGCACATTGTGAAACTACAGAAAAACGCACTCTTTTCGATAATATGGCATTTTTTTATTGGAAATAACTGTGGAAATGTTTTTGATGAATATTCGTGGGTAAAATGGTTCGCAATTATCGTTTTGCATGTTGAGACGCACGGCTATGCCTGCGGCGAGTGATGAGTTATGAATGCTGAGTTATGAGTTAAATTAACTCTTAATTGAACACCGTTTTTCCGTTGATGTGCCATATCCCAATATAGCGTTCAACAATACAAGAAAGCGCGCAGATCTCCCCAAAAATATCATTATCGAAATACGTGAAAAGAAGACGTCCTCATTACGACGGCATGTTTGGGGAAGATTCCGGAGCCGCACGGTTGCGCGTTTCTACGAGGGGATCCCATAAATCAATGGTTCTGGGATCAACAAAGACGTATGGACAGGTATCTTTTTTGCGGAAATATTATTTTTCCACAAATTATAAAACTTTAAAGTGTCAGGATTCCGCATGGCGGAATTGTAATATGATTTTCACCAGGGGGTATTTTTATTTTTTTGAGCTTATTGCCGCAACAGTCGATGATTAGTCCCGTATGTTTTATATTTGTATGAATATATATATCGGGAGAAGTGGAAGCGTTTGCTATTATTATGTGCTTGTTTTCAAAAGGATTTAAATCAATATGAAAAAATTCTTGATAGATAACTGTTATTATTTCATCGTTATTTTCAGTGGAAACGATAGGATAATTTAATTCAGGATGAGGAGCGGAGATTTTATTATGCAGAAGGAGATCGCGATTCTTTTTCCAAAAGGCAAGGATAAAGCGCAGCATCTTTTGATGCGTTGTGGAAAGCTTTTTTAGTTGAACGGAAATCTGCGGCACACTGAATATTATATTCCATATTTGACGCGCTGCTGATTCCACGGATTCACTTAAATTCCAGCCGAGCATATCTGAATGAATCGCAGTATTGCCTGATAATAGCCGCAAATTGATAATTCGACGGCGATTGGCAATGCGATCACCCGGACAATCACTGGCTCGGAAAATATTTGCTAGCCGACGCATTTCTGGGCCGATATAATCTTGCCGATATTCGATTAAAAAGTCCGATTGCTTCGCCCTAAAATTACCATGTAAAGTACAATTTGATTGATGCAATTGTACCGTTAAATCCGTTAAGAGTTTATTGACGGCTTCAGGTATATTTTTAATATCTCGGCCGGCAAAGGATTCTTTGATAGCAGGATCTATCGCATCTTTGGGCAGAGCAAAGCGATCCAAAAAGTCAATCTTAAATCCGTCTAATTGTAAATCAGTGGCTAGCGCACAGAATTTTTTTATGATCATTTTACGTATTTCGGGAAAACGCGGGTCGATGATCCAGCTTTTAATGCCGGAAGCATAGAAGAGCATTTTGTTTTTAAATAAAGAATAAGCAGCACTTTTTTCGCCGATAAAAGGCAAGGCAATCCAGAGGATGTATTTTACGCCCATAGCTTTGATACGGGCAACATGCTTTGCCATGTCGGGGAAACGGGTGGTATCGACTTCCCAATCACCGGCAAAACTGTAACCTTCTAAAGAGTTTACCCTTTGCCAACCGTCATCAATAATAACTGTTTTGATGCCGTAATCTAAGCTGGCCTTGACTTCAGATTCTACAGCAGCGGCGGTAATGGTGCGATGATAGCTGTACCAGGTGGAATAAACGGGCTCATAGGCGGCCGGTGGAATAAAACATGGCGTTAAATTGGGAAAGGATTCCCACCACAGCGAAGTGTCTGCAAGTGCTTTTTCAAAGGGGATATCTCGTAAATCAAGCCGAAGTTCTACTTGATATTTTTTTAATTCAGGCAAATGATTAAATTTTAGGGAACAACTAATGGTAAAATTACTTTCGTCTACACCGGCATAAAAATGAATTTTATGTTCCGCATCAGAAAGCGCTGCTGTGACACGGCTATGACCATTAGCGCCAATAAGTGCATATGCTGGAACATTTCGCGTTAGTTCCGATGTGATTGTATTTAACCAAGATGGGGGTAAAAATTGCGGATAGTTTTCGCCAATTTTTCCGGCTAACGCATTCCATCGATACTGAATATCATGTTGTGGTATGTTCCATGAAATACTGAATGGTCTAGGCGTATGTGCAAATGTCAGTTTTATAATACTGACTTCATTTTCGGTTTGATGTTCAAACTGGAACTCAGAGGGGGCTGTTGAAACCCCTTCTAATTCTATTTGAATGGAAGATGATAAAGAAAAAATCATTATTTTATGGTTGTCCAATTTTTATCGTTGATTATTTTGTCAAATGAGCATAGAAAGGAAAAAACACCAATCGTGTTTTTGAAAGAATAAAAAGAAAGCAGGGTAAGCACTTACGCATTTCTCTTGCTTTTCTTATCCTTAAAATCTATTATTGTAATAATCAGATTATTTTAATATATAGTCTGATATTTTTTTAGAAATTAAGACTTTGTTGAAAGTCAATCTGAAATGTGGGGAGCTCAAATAGGTCTATTTTATTAAATATCCCCTTGTTATGATACGTTTTTCTATTTTATCCTTATTTAATAAGAACAATGTTTTTATGGAAACCCAAGTTGTAATTTTATTTTAACTAGGTTACACATAGTTTCGGCATTTTTTTGATGAGTACGATTTCATTTTAATTATTGTGTGATTTGTTGCATAATTTTATATTCTTTGCTTAAATTGTAGCAAGGTAAAATTACAGAAAGAGTGGGTCTCCGTTCAGTTTTCCATTTTCATTAAACAAAATTTTAGCGATATTTTTATTTAAAACATGAATTTTGGATTTCTTTTTTTCCAATTTTTTTTTTGTTGTCATAAGGGGTCTTTGTTCCCCTTATTTTTTTATAAAATTGAACAAATCAGATAGGATTCTACTATTTAGGATGGTTTTTCTTTCGTGAACCGAGCTTCCGTTATTGATGTACCTGAGTCACACCGCCATAACTAAAATAACTTCTTGATGTAAAATAATTTATCGTTTCGCTTTCAACGTGTCCATCTCCAAAAGCGATATTTACGTTTTTTCCGTGATTGATTGAAATATTTTGGCCTTTTAATCCAGCAAATATAACTGCTATTCCAAAATTATTATTCTGTCCGGACATCCAAGAATCCATGAATAATGGATATTCTGAAGTTGATTTCATCTCGCGATAAGTTGTATAATAACAACTACTAGCAGGGTTGAGGAAGACATTACCAAATTTTGCAATAGCAGCGCGGGAAGAAGCATATGTCGGGTTAGCCATTAGCCAAGCTCCGTAAGTTATATTATATTTTTCTAAGTTATTACTATAGCTAATATATTGTTTCGGATCATCTTTTGTTGGGCATAACATTGACTTAAAAGACAGATCATAATACTCATTCATAAACCAGCTCCAACGGCAGTATCCAAAACCAGAAATCTTTACGGAGACTGGCAGAAAACTATCGTTGTCATCGGTATAAAATTGACTTGTCAGAGCACAATGTTTTAAATTGTTAACACAAGAAATTGTCCTCGCTTTTTCTCTTGCTTTGCTAAGTGCTGGTAGTAACATCGATGCCAAAATGGCGATGATTGCAATAACAACCAGCAGCTCTATTAGAGTGAAATTCTTATAAGGGGCGTTACATTTTTCATTCTCAAGATCATTTGTTAAGTCTGATTTACACATCATTTTTTTATCCTTTTTTTTTAGATTTGACTCTTTATGCTATTGTTTTAATTCAATAAATTATCGTTGTTATTTTTTTCCCGTAGGTATTTCAGTTGAATCGGGCCGATATGCCTTCACCTCTTTTCAGCAATTACCACGTCTGAGAGATACCACTCCCCGGAATTGTTTTTATGGATAACTCGGTTTCGGCTGGTAAAAAAATTGATTGTTTTTAAGTTGCCGTGCCATGTCTGATCGTTTGCTCCCCCCCAATACGTTTGGAACTTTGTTTTTCCTATTTCGATGCAATGTGGCGACCAGAGTGTTGCGGCATTGATTGGGACAAGGTACTGAAAGATTTGTCCGGTTTCATCGGTTAAGCGTACTCCTATTTCGTATATATCTTTGGTTAGAATGTTGAAATAGATTTTATGGGGAACGGATGGCTTCTTCAATTCATGATAGATAGAAGCATAAACGGCATTATTCATAAATTTGAATTTAAAATGTAGAGCGGGGGTCTTACTCAAATCGTGTGAAAGATGTAAATTTCCGAAACAAAAATTCGTTGTTTCATTTTTTAAATCGAGATGCCAATCTGTCAACGGAAGTTTCCACCCTGGTTCTATGCGCTCGGTTGCGGTCGTCTTCGTTGATCCTTTGTTTAAAAGGAAAGCAGCATTTAAATTAGTAGAGTCTTTTATGTTGATGCTATTTCCACAATGCAAAAAACCTTTGGTTTGTGAACCGTCATTGTCATAGACATTCAATGAAAATAAGACCATTGTATTTTTTTGAAATTGATCGAGTCCGAGTGTTGATGCGGGAATTTTGACGTAATACGAAAAAAGATTGTTTGGTTTGCAGATGATTGTTGCTGTTATTTCAGATGTTTTTTCCCATTTTTCTTTTTGCAAGCGTCGGTTGATTATTGCCGTGTTTGTTTTTAAATAGACTGAATATGTTTTGGGGTGGTGGTTTATTTCTTTTGCATTAGACAGCGAAAATTCTATCCGATCGCCATTGAATTTAGGGCAAAATTTATTATCGGAAACGTTGACGTAAACGTAAAGATTTGAGTTGTCCCATTGGGCGGATAAAGAGGCATCAAGGTCTTTGGTTGAATATTCTGGGGAGTCATTGATCATGGTATAGTGATTATTGATGCCAAAGTTATAAAACAAAGGCTGTTTTTCTTTTTGAAAGATTTTGATTGTTGTTTGGAATTGAGTGGAGAGAGGGAGATATCCTGGAATAACTTTAGAAATTTTTAATCCGCGAAGATTTCCT
This sequence comes from Lentisphaeria bacterium, assembly GCA_041669565.1. Taxonomy (GTDB): domain Bacteria; phylum Verrucomicrobiota; class Lentisphaeria; order Oligosphaerales; family Oligosphaeraceae; genus JBAYAV01. The sequence continues at coordinate 4,281 of JBAYAV010000080.1, read as the reverse complement.
TTCAGAATAAGAGGCCTGTTTTTTATGGAGATGACGAGGGCAGTGGGATCATAATTTTTCCATTCTTTGCCAGCGGCCCAATTTTGCATTCCCCATTGGCGTATGATGCTTGATTGTCCAGCAAAAAAGAGCTCAACGGAACTACCTATGGCAGGATCTCGTCTTAATATCAGTTGGTACTCTTGATCTTTTGTTGAGGTCCAGAAGGCAATGGCGGTTTTACTGTCTGGCAATTTATATTTAAGTGCGTAAATATCGGGATATTCCAACTCAATTCTTTTTTCAAAGTCCCCGTTTAACATAAGTTGGTTGATGCTCTTTACACAGGAAAAACTATCTTTCGGCGTGTAATCAGCTTTGATTAAGCCAAAATTACACTCTTTGTCGGTGCGATCAAAACCGTCATCCTGAAAATCGTAGTACCAAACTCCCTTCATTGCTGGTAATGTTTTTGCTAGTAGAAATAATCTAGCGGTATTTTCGGCGGCGCTAGTTTCTGTATTTATTGAAGTCGTGGTTTGGATCGACCAGCCTGTCTCTGTGGCATAAATCGGAAACGATTTTCCGTGGTTATATTTTTTTAGAAGAAGATCAAGTTTTTTGATGCGAGCAACCCAATTTTCGGCATTTGCCTCGTAAAGATTAATGGCAACGCCATCACAGTAATGGAGCATCTTTAACTTCAAAACGGATTCAACAACTTCCAGCCCCATACAAAAGCTGTTGGAAAGAACAACTGCGTTGGGATCGATGGATTTAATTCGTTTATAGGTGCTTTCTAAAAGATTAAAATAGTTTTCAGCGTTGTTCCCTTTTCCCTTAAAGGCTGCCATCGCACAGCCACCAAACCATTCATTCCAAATCTGATAGATAACGGGGCGTCCTTTCATATAGCGTACTAAAAATGCGGCAAAATCAGTATACCCCTTTATGGTGTCAGGAGTCTGAGGAAATCCCGGCGTATATAGCGCATTGCCATGGTTGAAAATAATAAGCGGAGTGATGCCGTTTGAGTAACAGGTATCAAGATAATCCTTAAACATTTGAGGAATCTCATAAACGCCTTTTTCCTTTTCCCATTGTTCCCAACAGGCACTTTCTCGAATCGTATTGAAGCCAGCTTGCATAACTAAGTCCATATTAAGCGTGACTCGCCCTTTTCGATGTCCACCGAAATGAGTCATCGTTCCCATTAAGAATGGTGCTTTATCTCTGCTTTCATTGCCAATGCATGCCGAACTTAATATTGCAAAAAAACTCAGTCCTAAAACTAAAATAGATCTTTTGAAATTTTGAAAATAATTTATTCTCATTTGTTATTCTTTTTCTTTATGGCTTTACTAAAAAATAAATACAACGATTATCCCAGTGAATAATTGCTTGACTAAATTTGCGTCGTCGTTAAAAGAAGATTTGATTTGTCGTGCTGCGTTTCTCATTTGTCGGTACTTTGACGGACTTTTGATTTTTTCTAATCGTAAAAACAAGTATTATTTGCTATCTTTACTTTATAATCGGTAAGAAAGAGTCTATATGATAACAAAATTGCTTTCGTTATTTTTCTTCGGCCATAAGCATAACACGCATAACTCAAGCCTGAAAGAGCACTCGCAACATTTTGTTTGACATAAGTATCCCTATAGCTTGAGGACAACCAAGCGTTTTATGCTTTAATCATGAATCTATGTCTATTTCTCGTTTTTAGGTCATCATCGTAAATTCTTATGTTGATATCTTGAATTTGTATATAATAATCTGATTATTATTCTATTTAGTCTGACTATTATTTTAAGTAATATATAATTAAATAGTGATTTGTCAAGGTCTTTAAGCTTTAAAGAAGAAATATTTTTTTATTGATAGAAGTGTTTTTTTAGATTATGGTTATATAAGTATATCACGTGGTTATTAAGAACGAACAAAGGTCCCGTTTTGAGTAGATTTTTAGGATAATCAATATAATTTATTGTATTTATTTTATTTTTTTGACGCTACCTCGAAGAATAAGTTTGGGTTGAATTTTATATTGCAATGATTTGTAGTCGCGTGATTTTATCATTTTTTCAAGAAGTAAGATTGTGCGATATCCGAATTTATTAATATCAATTTCGATACAGGAGAGGGGCGGATTAAAATAGGGAGCAAAGCCGCTTTCGCCGCCATAGGAGAGAATAGAAATATCTTTAGGGACATTAAGATTTAATTCAAACAGTACACGTAGAGCCGCAGCTCCTCCTGAAAGAGATAAGGTGAAAATGGCATCAAATTTGGGTCTGTTGCGTTGTTTCATGAATTGGTTAAACCGCTGATAGCAGAGATTCAGGGTGTCGTCTCCTTGGACTAAATGCATATCGGCAATAAATTGATTTCCGGAAGGGATCCCCAGTTTTTTTGCGGTGATTTGGTAGCCGCGTAAGCGTTCTTGAGTTGTGCTTTCGTGTGGTTGATCTCTTAGGACGAGGATATTTCTATGCCCCAGGTCATAGAGTGTTTGAGCGGCAAGTTTGCCGACGGCGTAGTCGTCGATGCAGACATTGGCGATTGCGGTATCTTTAAGATGTTGCAGAAGGACGACGACTGGGCGTGATGGGCGTTTTAGTGCTTGCAGTAGATCTTTATCAATAATTTGTGATGGAGGAATGAGTACGCAGCCATCTACATTTTCCATTGCTTTTTGGAAGTCAAAAGATTCAAGGGAGTTATAGGTAGAGTCAATTATTTGCCAGTTTTGTTCTTGTCCTGTTTCATAGAGGCCGCGTAGGATAGGATCGAATCCAGGCGAAACGGAATCAGGGCGGATAACACAAATTTTTTTAGAGAAGTGGTTATTAATAGAAGCGACGAGATAGCGTTGTTTCCCGAATTTACGCGTTATCAGTTTTTCTCCAGCCAGAGTTTTTAAGGCTTGGATAATGGTTCCGTGAGAAAATCCGAATTTTGCGATCAGCACTTTTGTTATAGGAAGGACATCGCCAGGTGTTAAAGTATTGATATAATTTCGTAATTGAACAGCGGCTTGATAGTGTTTTGTTTCGGTTAAAATTTTAGGCATACAATTTCTTGTTTGAAGGGTTATTTGCTTATTTTATATTTGGTTGTGAATAAGAGAAGTTCTTTTTTTGTTAAAATTTTATTTGAGATCTGGCATGGTTGTGATAGGGCGTTTCTACAGGGTTATGTTAGTATTATTAATGAGATTGTAAAAAAGGAATTTATTATTGTTGGGTGTTCGTAGCTTTATAATAAAATGTAATGGCGAAGGTGTTTTTTTTCTGGGTGTTTAGAGGAGCAGTTTTGGTGTTATTTTTATTTTTGCAGATTTGGGTGATGTGCTATTTTAAATTGTTATGTGACAGAGTTTTTATAACGCGGATTTTCTTGTTAAAAATCAAAATTATTTACTCTTATTTTTCATTATGGCTACGTGCTGATTTTTTTGTGATTTTTGCCGGTTGCCATTCGCAATTTTTAATATAATTTTTACTTATAAGCCCAATTTCATTTCATTTAACTAGAAGCGTGCTCGTGATTCTAAATAATGATTTCTTGTCTGAGAATACTCTAATACCTCTTGTTTGTTTTTTCAACTTTTTATTCTGAAATTCTATATATTTATGGTGCATCAGGTAATTTAATGGGTAAACTCAAGATTCTTGTTCTGACTGAATATCAGAAACGTATCTAGGTCAAAGTCAAGAAGTTATGCATAGGTATCGGTCCGACGAGAATGGGATGCCATCTCGTCGGAGTCGGGACGCTGACTGTGTGTAACTTTTTATTACATCCAATAATACTATTTTTGCTATCAACAACTTGTGACTTTAGCTACGTGAGATTAACTACGTGAGTACTTGGATTCATGTCATGTTTTGACGGGTTTTAAGTCCCTTTTGTCATTTAATTTCGCCCACGAAATTTTTCGAAGAGCCTTTCTGGTTACTAGAACAATAGTGCTATGGTAAATTTGTCACATTTTTAAATTTCAATTTAAGCTATGCTCAAAACGTGGTAAGTCAAATGCCAGAAAGAACAGCACATTCTCCGGGATCAGATTTTCTTGCACCACTGATACTTGTCACGGTCTCATATAGTGACGTTTTAATGATTTATTACTCGTAAAGTTGCATTGATTAGGGGTAGAGACAACTTTTGGGAGCATAACCCAAGTTGCTCTTCTATATGTTATAAGTCATTGGTAACAAACATCCGCAAAAAAATTTAGGGCACTACAAGCTTTCATTCGTTTTTTTATGGGAAAACAATTATCATAGAAAAATATTT
>JBAYAV010000079.1:0-10143 GCA_041669565.1 Lentisphaeria bacterium | reverse complement strand
GAGCGTGCTGGTAAAGTTGATACTCTTTCTGGAACGAGGGGAACGGTCTCAGTGATTGGCGCGGTTTCTCCGCCGGGCGGTGATTTCTCTGAACCAGTGACCCAGCATACAAGTCGTTTTATTCGTTGTTTCTGGGCCCTGGATCGTGATTTGGCGAATGCTCGCCATTATCCCGCGATTGGTTGGCTTTCCAGCTACAGCGAGTATCTTCCGGATACAGCGTTTTGGTGGGAAAAAATGGATCCAAATTGGCAGGAGAATCGTGATTATTTAATGAATCTTCTTCAGGAAGAGGTTGCTCTGCAGCGCATTGCTAAACTAGTTGGTCCGGATGCACTGCCCGAAAATCAGCGCTTGACATTGTTTTTGGCAGAAATCATTAAGAATGCTTTTTTACAGCAGAATTCGTTTGATGAAATCGATATGTATTGTGCTCCCGGAAAACAGTTGTGGATGCTGCGTGTGCTTGTAACATTCAGCAAGCGTTCTTATGCACTGATTAAACAGGGTGCCACATTGGCTGATATCACTTCCATTTCTTTGCTGGACAGGATGAACCGAATGAAAAGCGAAATTAAAAATGAGGACAAGCAGGCCATGGCGGAGCTGGAACAGAAAATCATCGAGGAACTCGAAATGCTCGAAAGGAAAATCAAAGCATGAAAATGGCTGGTCTAGAATATAAGGGCGTTCGAAATATCGATGGTCCTCTGCTCTTTATTGATGGTATTAAGGATATCGCCTATGACGAGCTTGTTGAAATTACCGATCCCGCTGGAAACCCGCGATTAGGACAGGTGCTGGATGTCAGTAGTAATAGTGCTGTGGTACAAGTTTTCGGCGGCTCAAATGATCTTTCTAAATTAGATACAAAAGTGCGCTTCCTGGGGCATTCTCAGACAATCCCTGTCTGTACAGAAATGCTGGGCCGTGTTTTTGACGGACTGGGACATCCAAAGGATGGGCTGCCAATGCCGTTGAGTAGCGAACGGCGCGATGTAAACGGCTTGCCGATTAATCCCTACGCACGAGAATATCCGCGTGATTTTATTCAAACGGGTATCTCATCGATTGATTTAATGAATACCCTGGTTCGCGGTCAAAAGTTGCCGATCTTTTCGGGAAACGGCTTGCCACACAATCGCATGGCTGCGCAGATTGCTCGTCAAGCAAAACTTCTGAACGAAGATGTGCAGTTCTCAATTGTTTTTGCTGCAATGGGGGTTAAGTATGACGTGGCACAATTTTTTATCGAATCTTTTGAGCAGAGTGGCGTGATTAATAATGTTGCGATGTTTCTGAATTTGGCGGATGATCCATCGATTGAGCGTTTGGTCACACCGCGTTCCGCATTAACGTTGGCGGAGTATCTCGCATTTGAAAAGAATATGCATGTGCTGGTTATTATTACGGATATGACGAACTACTGTGAAGCCCTTCGGGAAATTGCCACTGCACGCGGTGAAATTCCAAGTCGAAAAGGCTATCCGGGGTATTTATACAGTGATTTAGCCTCCTTGTATGAACGCGCTGGACGTCTGTCGGATGGCAGTGGAAGTATTACGCAGATGCCGATTTTGACGATGCCGAGTGATGATATTTCACATCCGATTCCAGATTTAACGGGCTATATTACAGAAGGCCAGATTGTTTTGGAACGTGATATGTTCCAGCGGGGGGTCTATCCGCCGGTGGCTGGATTGCCGTCTCTTTCCCGTTTAATGAAGGATGGTATTGGCAAAGGTCGTACGCGCGCAGATCATCCGCATGTGGCGTCTCAGTTATTTGCGGCTTATTCTAAAGTGAAGGATATCCGTTCGCTGGCATCGGTTATTGGGGAAGAAGAATTGAGCCCGACCGACAAATTGTATATGAAATTCGGCGAAGAATTTGAGCATCATGTTATTGCTCAGGGAGAATTTGAAGATCGAAGTATTGAGCAAACGCTTGATTTGGGGTGGAAGGCATTAAAGATTCTGCCGCGCAATGAGCTTCTTCGCGTGAGTGAAGAAGAACTAAAGCAGTACTATGATCCGGAATCGGAAGAAACAGCAAAGTAATTTCTTATGGCAAAAATCAATGTAGCTCCAACAAAAAGTAATCAGCTTAGCCTTAAGCGCGATTTGGCTATGGCGACAGAGGGGTTTACGCTCTTGGAACAAAAGCGTGAAATTCTCGTGATGGAATTAATGCGCTTGTTGAACAAGGTGAAGCAGACGCATAAGAAGATGTCTGAAAGCCGTAAAAAAGCGTATGCTACTTTGCGTTTGGCAATTGCTCAAAATGGGCATGATCGAATGCGTAATATTGCGAGCGGAATTCACTTTGATCATCAGGTAAAAACGGGAACTCGGGTTACGGCTGGAATTCGTTTGCCGGTTATCCAGGCCACGGAGGGCGAATTTAAATCGCAATTTAGTTTTGTTGGCACAAATTCTTTGGTGGATCAGACGATGGTTGATTTTCTAAATGTATTGAAATATGCCGCTGAAATGGCCGAACTGGAGAGCTCCGTTTGGCTTCTGGCTCGTGAACTGAAAAAAACACAGCGACGCGTGAATGCCCTCGAACATATTTTTATCCCTAATTTTAAAGAGACGCTACACTATATTGGCGAATCCCTTGAAGGGGCTGAACTGGATTCTATTTTTACGATGAAGTTGGTGAAAAAACGCCTTGAAGAGAAAAATGAAGAAGCAAATGAGTTGGAATCGTAGAGGCGAAATTCCTTTTCCGCCCGTCTATTGATTTTTATCGATTTACATCTCTTCCAGTTCGCGAAGTAATTTGCTGCACATCATCATACAGCGTGGCAGATGAAAAAAAGTTTTCCATTTGCCACCTTTTAACAGGTGAGTCGGTGTGCCCGCACGATTCAAATAGCCGAACCATTCTGGATAATCGGTATCCTTGAAATGGCTCCATGTGTAGTTGTCTACTTTTTTGAACCATTGCATAAAGATGGGATTGCGGCTTGATTTATAAGCGAACAGGCAGGCAATTAAAGCTTCATTATGAACCCACCATAATTTCATGTCGTGCTGTAATTCTATGTGGGGCTTGTTCAGCGCATCCATAAAATAAAAGATGCCGCCCTCTTTTTTGTCCCATCCTAGGTTCAGGGTTGACAGGATTATCGCGCAGACTTTCTGTTCTGTTTTTTTGCTGTCGCCTTGTTTCATGGCAGCATTGAGCATGAACCACATGGATTCGAGCACATGTCCCGGATTTAGCATCCGACCCTGACAACTTGCCATATCCAGAGATCCGTCCGGTAAAATATTTTCAAAAACGGTTTTGTAGGCTGGCTGATAAAATTTATTCAGAACCATATCCATTGCGTTGTCTAATTCTTTGTCATATTTGTTGCCGCCTAAGCAGTCATCCATGATCATGCCTAAATTTGCCATCATCATATATTCGCCATGGGCCAAATAGCTTTGTTTGCCGCTTAACGCTTTGTTCCATTGCATTGCCGGATTTTCGCTGGCGACGCGGGTGATATAGCTGTTCATGGCCGCGTTCGCTGCTTTTTTGTAAATGGATTCATGGGTGGCTTTATATAAAACCGCGGCACCCATGGCAGCAAAACAATCGGAAAACACATTGTATGGAGCAATCGCGGGAACACCTTGTCGATTTAAGGCAAAATAGTATTGCCCTTTGTCATTTCGGCCATTCTTGTAGAGAAAATCAAAACCCTCTTTAGCAATACTGAGGAATTCGTCTTTGCGGTAAAGCGGGTTGAGATAGAGTTCCCCAAACATATAGACGATGCGCCACTGCATCCACATATATTTGGTGGTGTCATAGACGGAGCCGTCGCGATCCAGACTGGTAAAATAGCCGCCAAACTCTTTGTCGATGCAGTGATTTTGCCAAAATGGAACGATGTTATCTTTTAATTCATTCTCATATTTTTTAATTAATTCTTGATACATTTCGAGGCCCCTGTCTTCTTTCTTTTGGATGATTTTAATTAATATAATTCCATTATTCTCAGTCGTAATGGAAAAAATATTTTTGTGGATAATATCTACAACGGATTCTGTTTCTTCTGTTCTGTAAAGAATGTTCTACGTTGCTGATCTGTATGAATAACATCTGTTTGAAGGGTTACGTTTTGACCCTGTAAATTATTGGAGGAGATCCCATTATTATAATTTTTGGGATAAAAAGATTAGTCGAACGTTTTTTTGGGGGGATTATTACAATTATTTCAAAAAGGTTTGTGATGATAATTCTTTTATAATTAGAGTATTGTTGATTTTTTTTTGTCGTTTTTTGCTTGTTAGATTCATTGCAGGTATTACATTAATAAGTTGCCTGTGTTTTTGTTTTGGCCGCAAAAAAGATATTTGTGTTAAATATTAAAGTTTTTATCATAAATAGGATGGATGGAACTTAGATAAAAGGCTTACCGAAAACTGGAAATTTATTTAAGGAAGGAAACAAAGATGAAAAGTTATGTTTTTTTAGGCCCTCCGGGCGCTGGCAAGGGAACCTTGGGAGCCGTATTCTGTAAGGGGATGGGCGTTATTCATGTCTCAACCGGGCAGCTCTTGCGTGATGAAATGGCTGCAAAGAGTGATTTGGGGAAAGAAGTTAAAGAACTAATAGCGGATGGTAAACTTGTTTCGGATGAGATCGTTACTGCAATGGTGGCAAAACGCCTCGCAAAACCGGATATTCAAGAGCATGGATGCTTGCTGGATGGTTATCCGAGAACACTTGCTCAGGCAAAAGATCTTGATAAAATTCTTGTAGATTTGAATAGCGAACTGGCCGCGACTGTCTTAATTGAAGCAGATCGTAATTTGTTGCTGGCCCGTCTTACCTCCCGCCGAATGTGCTCGAATAAAAAATGCGGTGCAATTTATAATACGCGCTCGCTGAAGCCGAAAAAAGAAGGCGTTTGTGATAAATGCGGTTCTAAGCTGTATCAGCGTTCCGATGATTCAGAAGAAACTGCGATGGGGCGTTTGAAAGTATACGATAAGCATACTGCTCCTTTGATTCAGTATTATGAAGATGAGGGAAAATTGATCCGCACAATTAGTGAAGATGGTGCGGTAGAAGATAATTACAATTATCTTCTGTCCCTGTTAGAAAAATAATGGAATAGATAATGTCAAAAGATAAAGTTATAATTTATAATGAATCTGAAATAGCGGGTGTTCGAAAAGCGGCTCAGGCATCTGCGGAAGTGTTAGATCGGTTATGCAATGCAGTCGTGCCGGGAATGACAACAGAAACGGTAGATGAACTGGCGAAAGAATATATTAAAGATACGGGTGGCGTGAGTGATTTTTATGACTATTGCGGCTTCCCTGGTCAAATATGCATTTCGCTGAATGATGAAGTTGTTCATGGAATCGGTTCTAAGGATTGCATTATCCAGCTTGGGGATGTTGTCAGTCTGGATGTGGGTGTGAAAATTGGTGGGTATTACGGTGATAATGCCCGGACTATTTGCGCCGGTGGACAGCCGGGTGAACTGACCGCGAAGTTGCTTACGGTTACGCGTGACAGCCTGATGGCCGGAATTGATCAGGCGCGGGATGGTAATACGATTAATGATATCGGCAGTGCGGTCGAAAAAGTTGCGCGTGCGGCAAAATTTGGTGTTGTTCGTGATATGGTTGGTCACGGTTGCGGCAAGCATCTGCACGAAGATCCCGAAGTTCCGAATTATCGAGTAAAAGGTCATACGCCGCGGTTGAAAGCCGGCATGATTATTTGCATTGAACCGATGATAACAACAGGCACTTGGAGAATAAAAGTGGACCCGGTTAATAAATGGACTTGCCGGACAACCGATGGCTCGTTGTCAGCTCATTTTGAACATCAGGTATTAATTACAAAGAAAGAAGCGGAGATTTTGACACATGTCTAAAGATTGTATTAAACTGGAAGGGGTTGTAAAAGACTTGCTTCCCAATACGCAATTTCTCGTGACCCTTGAGAATGGTCGTGAAATAGTTGCGCATATCAGTGGTAAAATGCGTTTGCATTTTATTCGTATTTTGCCGGGAGATCACGTTTCAGTGGAAATGTCTCCCTATGATTTGACCAAAGGGCGGATCTCGTACCGGAAACGTTAAAAGAGTAGGATTTCTGCTTGTGCATGAAAAAATTCTTTGGGTGGCGGTGGTCTTGCAAAAGATAAAAATGGTCTTTTCCCCTTTCTTTGGGCGGGGCAAATTGCAGTTTTTATCCGCGTTACATCAGGCGCGTGAAGTGTTTGCAATTCGTAATGGATGCCAAAGGCTCGTGAGAGCATTTTGAACGATACCTCTTGAATTCTTTTGGAAAATATTTGCTTTTCCAAATTCTTGTGTTAAAGTAAGCAGATTACATATTGAAGATTTGTCTGTCAGCGACAATGTTTTCGACCGCGGGCAGTCTTTATATTATAAAAGTCGGAAGGATCATCTTGAAAGAAGGAAGATTATGAAAGTCAGAGCATCAGTAAAGAGGATGTGCAACAACTGTCGAGTTGTTCGCAGAAACGGCGTTGTCCGTGTTATTTGTAAAAATGCGCGCCATAAACAGCGTCAGGGCTAAGTTTTTCTGAACTTAGATTCGAAGAAAGAACGATTTTTTTTAGTAATAATTAGAACATAAATTCAGGAAGAATTAAGATGCCAAGAATTCTCGGTGTAGATATTCCCAATAATAAGCAGACATGTATTTCTCTGACTTATCTTTATGGTGTAGGTCCGGCAATCGCAAAAGAAATTTGTCGCCGTGCCCAAATTGATCCTCGTATGAAAGCGAGCGATTTAACGGAAAGTAATATTTCTGCAGTTTTGCAGCTCCTCCAAGACAGTTATTTGGTGGAAGGTGACTTACGTCGTCAGGTTGCCCAAAATATTCGCCGTCTTATTGCCGTAGGATCTTATCGCGGAATCCGTCATCGTCGTAATTTGCCAGTGCGCGGTCAGCGTACGAAAACAAATGCGCGTACTCGTAAGGGTAGTAAGAAGACGGTGGGAGCGATTCGAGATCGTACAGAACGTAAGGCTGTTGGTGATAAATAAGCTGGTCATCCACACGAATTAGGAAATCACAAATAAAAGCAGGCAAGAAGCCTGTCTATTTGATAAGGAGCATAAGTCATGGCAGAAGAGACACAAGAGGCGGTGAAGCCTGCTGAAATTGAGGCAGCAGCGCCGACTGAAGTAAAGCGCAAGAGCAAATATGCGCGCCAGGTACAAAGCGGAGTTGCTCATATTGACTCCACTTTTAATAATACGCGCGTTGTTATTACAGACATGCAGGGCAATGTTTTATCGTGGAGCACCGGCGGAAAGCTGGGATACAAGGGTTCTCGTAAGAGTACCGCGTATGTAGCACAGTTGATTGCAGCAGATGCGGCGAAGAAAGCAATGACAAGTTACGGTCTTCGTGAAGTAGAAGTAGAAGTCAAGGGTCCTGGCGCAGGCCGCGAATCTGCAGTGCGCGGTATATCTGCAGCTGGTTTGGAAATTACGATGTTGCGTGATGTTACGGCATTACCACATAATGGGTGTCGTCCTCCAAAACGGCGTAGAATCTGATTTTTCCTTGTGAAAAATGAGTTTTTATTTTTTACTGCGAATTGACATTTATCACGAAGGAGAAAGCAATGGCGAGTCTCGAGAATTTTGAGCTTCCACAAGCATTGGTGGTAGATGAGGAAACTGCCACCCCACGTTATGCAAAATTTATTGCAGGACCCTGGGAAAACGGTTTCGGCCATACAATCGGAAATTCATTGCGGAGAGTGTTGTTAAGTTCTATGGAAGGCGTTGCAGTCGCAAATGTGCGAATCGACGGCGTGTCCCATGAATTTATGACAATTCCTGATGTAATGGAAGATGTTATGGAAATCATCTTGAATATTAAGAAATTGAAGTTTACCTGTGATGGCACTTTGCCGCGCACGCTGGAACTTTATGCAGATAAAGCTGGCGATGTTACCGCTGCTAATATTAATGAAGACGGTGTAACTCAGGTGTTAAACCCTGAACAGGTCATTTGTACTTTAGATAAGGATGTTCCTCTTCATATGGAACTTTTTATCGACAAGGGACGCGGATTTCGTCCAGCGGATGATAATAAATATGAAGATCAGTCTATTGGCACGATTCCTGTGGACTGTTTATTCAGCCCAGTTGAGCGCGTACGCTATGATGTGCATGAATGCCGTGTTGGGCAGCGCACAGATTTTGACCGTTTGGAATTAGAGGTTTGGACGGATGGTCGTATTGATCCGCGCGAAGCGGTTTCGCGTTCGGCAATTATTTTGCGTGAGCATTTATTACTTTTTGCTACGGGCGATGCAAGTGTTTTATTTAATCAGAACAGCAATTCTTTGACAGAAGAAGAAACTGCTTTGGTTGATAAGTTGTGCATGTCTGTTGGTGATCTTGAATTATCAGTGCGTGCGGTTAATTGTTTGAATTCTGCCCTGATCCATTATTTGGGCGAGTTGGTCGAGAAGTCTGAAAGTCAGTTGCTGAAGTATCGTAATTTTGGTAAGAAGTCTCTTGGCGAAATTCGTGAAAAGCTATCTGAATTAGGCTTGAATCTGGAAATGGTTTTGAAAGATAACGTCAAAGAGGAGCTGACCCGCAGGATGGCACAGCAGCTTCAAACTACTGAGGAATAATTACTGATGAGACATCATAAGTCTACTTTTAAAGTAGGGCGGACTTCCGCCCACATTCGTTCAATGCTGGCCAATGCGGTTTGCAGTTTAATTGAACACGGTCGTATTATAACGACGCTCACGAAGGCGAAGCGTCTTCGCATGGTAACCGACAAGATGATTACGCTTGGTAAAGCTGGCACGCTGCATACGCGTCGTCAAGCGATCGCGTTTATGCGTCAGGTCGATGTTGTCGGCAAACTTTTTGAAGAGGTCGCTCCGGGATATAAGGAGCGGGCTGGTGGATATACGCGAATTATCAAAATGGGTCCTCGTATTGGGGATGCTGCTGAGATGGCGATTATTGAGTTGGTAGAAGACGATGCCACTGTCGCCGCGCGTAATAAGCCTGCTGAGAAAGCACCGGAAGCGGATGCTCCGGAAGCGGATGCTCCAAAAGCGGATGCTCCAAAAGCGGATGCTCCAAAAGCGGATGCTCCAAAAGCGGATGCTCCAAAAGCGGATGCTCCAGTTGTAGAAGAAAAGGCTGAAGAAAAACCCGAAGAGAAAAAAGAAGAAGCTCCTGAAGTTGCTCAATAATTTTACGAAATTATGGGCTGCGTTTTAAGCTGATTTTTTTCTGATCTTTCGGAAAAAATAAAAGACCGGCGGTGTTTTTGTTGCACTGTCGGTTTTTTTTATAGTTGAAAAGTCTGTATTTATTTACTATTTTTGTCATTGATATTTTAGATATGTCACAAATTATTTCTGAATCTTTTACGCTATTGCAAGAGGATTCATTCCCCTCTATATTTTCAAATGGCTGTTGGTATCGGCATACCAGTGGTATGGAAATTCTTTGTTTGCAGAATGAGGATTTTGAAAATCTTTTTGCGCTGGGGTTTTTCACGCCGCCGTCGGATAGTACTGGCGTGCCTCATATTATAGAGCACACGGTTCTGAGCGGTTCTCAAAAGTTTCCGTTAAAAGACCCTTTTATCGGATTAATTCAATCCAGTTTGGCAACTTTTATTAATGCTATGACTTACAGTGACCGGACATTATTTCCAGTTTGCAGTTGTAATCATCAGGATCTTTTTAATCTTGCGGAAGTTTATTGGGATGCCGTTTTTCATCCGCGTCTTCTGAAAGAGAGTTTTGAGCAGGAGGGCTGGCATTATGAATTAAAAAAGAATGCGCGTGGAAAAGAAGTGCTTTCCTGCAATGGAATTGTCTTAAATGAAATGAAAGGCGCGTATGCAGATTTGGAATCTGTTTACGAACGCGGTATTTATAAGCATCTTATGCCAGATACATGCATGTCGAAGGATTCTGGCGGAAATCCCGAGTTTATTACGACGCTCAGTTACAAGCAATTCTTGCATTACTATCGTCTGCATTACTCTTTGGCCAACGCAAAATTGTTGTTCTACGGTAATATTCCTCTTGCTGACAAATTAGCTTTTATAGAAAAACAGCTCGGAACAGACAAAAATATTGTTTCTGGT
>JBAYAV010000078.1:0-10188 GCA_041669565.1 Lentisphaeria bacterium | reverse complement strand
GCATCAAAGCGGATATCCCGGATTCGATCCTTATGGTTTTCTCCAGTAAAATTTTAAGCGACGCTTTATCCGATAGTCATCGTTATGAGCCGAATTACTGGTTTGATTGGAGTACACTGAAATGATTAAAGTAGGAATTACCGGCCAGCCCGGATTTGTCGGCTCTCATCTCTATAATCTATTGGGAACGGAAAAAGAATTTCAACAAATCCCCTGCAAGGATGAGTTCTTTCAAGACGAGAAAAAATTGCGGCAGTTCGTGAAACAGTGCGATGTGATTGTGCATCTTGCTGCGATGAATCGCCATCCGGATCAACAAGTTATTTACGATACGAATGTTCGATTGGTCCAGCAGCTGATTGATGCTATGGAAGCTGAAAACGTGACGCCCCATGTGTTATTTTCTTCTTCAACGCAAGAAGATCGCGATAATCCCTATGGAGCATCAAAACGCAAAGGACGGGAATTATTAATAAATTGGGCGAATCGCAATGATGCTAAATTTACCGGTTGTGTATTTCCAAATGTTTTTGGTGCTTTCTGTCGTCCCAATTACAATTCAGTTGTGGCGACGTTCTGTTATAAACTTTGCCATAGTGAGATGCCGGAAATACAAACAGATGGCAAAATTAAGTTTATCTACGTCGAAAATCTCTGTCGTGAACTGATTCAAATTATGCAGACAGGGAAAGCGTCCGATTGTTATCCCGTTCCCTTTGATAAAGAAGTTAAAGTCAGTGAATTATTAATAACGCTCAAGCGTTTTAAATCTCAATATTTTGAGCAGGGCACGATTCCGGAATTGCATAACTCTTTTGAGCGGGATCTTTTTAATACTTTTTTTACCTATTTTGATTTTAAGTCTTTTTTCCCGTTCCAGTTAAAAAAGAATTCAGATCCGCGTGGCACTTTTGTGGAATTAGCTCGTCTAGATCATATTGGTGGTCAGGTCTCTTTTTCAACAACCGCCGCTGGTATTACGCGCGGAAATCATTACCACACGCGCAAAATCGAACGATTTGCAGTGATCCAGGGTAAGGCTAAAATTGAGCTGCGCAAAATCGGCACAGATGAAAAGTATTCTTTTGAACTGGATGGTGAAAATCCGTCGTTTGTTGATATGCCTATATGGTATACTCATAATATTACCAATATCGGTACCGAAACACTCTATACTATTTTTTGGATTAACGAATTTTATAATCCGGATGATCCTGACACCTTTTACGAAGAAGTTTAATCATGGCAAAATCAAAATTAAAAGTAATGTCTATTGTTGGCACGCGTCCCGAATTGATTCGGTTAGCCGCGGTTATAAAATTATTGGAAAAGCATGTCGATCATAAAATGATTCATACGGGTCAAAATTATGACTACGAGCTGAATCAGATTTTCTTCGATGAGCTGGAATTGCGAAAACCGGACTATTATCTCGGGGTTGATACTTCCAGTCTGGGGCATGTCCTTGGCGAAACACTCATTAAAGTCGAAGAAGTCTTTTTAAAAGAAAAACCGGATGCTATTTTAATTCTTGGTGATACGAATGCAGCAATTGCTGGTGTTATGGCGAAACGGATGAAAATTCCAATCTACCATATGGAAGCCGGAAATCGCTCGTTCGATTTTAATGTTCCTGAAGAAATCAACCGGCGTATTATTGACCATATCGCGGATTTTAATTTGGTCTATACTGAAAATTCTCGTCGGCATTTGTTGTCTGAGGGATTGCCGCATCGGAATATTTATGTCACGGGTAGCCCGATGTATGAAGTGTTGAAGATGTTTATGCCGAAAATTAAGGAATCTAAAATACTGGAGATTTTAAAGTTAGAAAAGGACAAGTATTTTATCGTGAGTTGCCACCGGGAAGAAAATGTGGATTATCCAAGCAACCTGCGCAAAATTCTGACTTTTTTGAATGGCATCGCTGAAAAATACGACATGCCAGTCATTGTTTCAACGCATCCCCGTACTCGCAAACGCATTGAAGCGCTCGATCATGTAGAACTGGACTCCCGTATCCAATTCTTAAAACCATTCGGATTTTTTGACTATAATGCGTTGCAGCTCAATGCAAAATGCGCGGTATCGGATTCGGGAACAATTAGTGAAGAATCCGCGATGATGAATTTTCCGGCAATCACGATTCGTCAAGCGCTGGAGCGCCCCGAAGCAATGGATGCCGGCACAATTATCATGACGGGACTTGATCCAGAAATTGTTTTGGATTCTATTGATTTAGTGTTGGATGAGTTCAAACAGAATGGTGGTAAATATGATAAAATTTGCCCCGAATATCAGGTGAGCAATACTTCATGGCGTGTTCTAAAAATTATCTTGGGCACCACCAGATTATCAAATCGTTGGCGCGGTATAGAATTGAAAAAATAATATATAAAATTTTTAATTATATTATTTTTGTATTATTTACAAATTTGTAGAGCCTTTTCCTGGGGTGGAAGTAGGATCGTGTCTTTGTGTATCATACAGGTCTTTTAACAATGGCTAGTGTAGCGATTTGGTTGCGTTATCTCTGTTGCAGAAAATACTCGATCTAGACTTAGAATCTCTGACTGGATACCGTGTCAGGACGCAGCGGTGCGGGTGGATGGTCAAAGAATGGAAGTAGAAGCCGGATCAGAACGATAGCTACTAGCTGGACTGCGTCGAGGTCTGTGGCTCCATGCTGGGCGTGTCGTTACTGTATTGGATTCCGAGGAGGAAGAGACTACATTTAGATAGTATAGAGCACTGCTCATTCTTGTATCGAACAGTTGGGATGTTCCGCATTTGATGCGGATTGCCGAATATCTGTATTGCCGTTCGCTTCCGGTGCTGGTGGGATAACTTTTCCCGACTGCCTTGCGTAAGAGGGGTTTCCTGTTTTTGACTATCGCCGGGAATCTGTAGAAGCGGGAATGTGACCTGTATGAACTTGCCGGAATTATTCAATATTCTTGTAGATATCGTTATTTTTCATCGAAAATCTGATCTATTTTGACAATGCAATCCGATATTCATTTCTAATAGATTGATTTTTTACGCTGCTATATTATATTTACGAACTAGCTGTTGAGGTTATTAATTCAGGGAACAGGGAACTATGGTAATGAATATGTCTTTATTGTCGGTGTCATTTGCTGCTGACAAGAAATGTTCTTCTCTGTTCTTTTTTAACCTGAAAACTTTAAAGTTAGCGTTGTTCGGGCATCGTTTCCCTGTTATGGTTTTCGGTAATATTTTTCGATTTTTTTGCCGATGAGGTTTTATCGCTTCACCGGTTTTTGTGTTTATTTGGATATTATTCGTTCCTTTGAATGATATCGTAAGATGTTAATGAAAAGTAACTTCGGTTGTAATTTTAATTGCAATCCGGAGAGCTTTTGCTTTGAAAATGATAGGTGATAGAACACAGAATGCCATTGTATATAAATACAGAATGCATCACAGACGATAACTATCACATCGATTCGATTCCCGAGCATCGATGGTATCCTGTTTACTGTCGTTCGAACAAGGAAAAAAAATTAATTGAATATGCGGTTCGTAAGGGGATTTCCTGCTATCTGCCGGAAATGGAGCGCTACCGAATCACTCGTGGTCACCGTATTACAACTATGGTTCCGATGTTTACCGGTTATTGTTTTTTATGTGTTTCGCGGCAGGAAAACTGGGATATTAAAAAATCTCAATATGCGATACGAATGCTCCCCGTGGACGACGGCAATGAACCTGACTTAATTTCAGAATTAAATATTGTTCGGACTTTTGAAAACCTGGCAAAAACTCAAAAAGTGGAATTTAGGCCGGAACTTACACCGGGCAAACGGGTGGTCGTTACGCAGGGTAAATTGCTGGGAATTGAGGGCATCATAAAACGGCGTAAAAACAAAATGAAAGTTATTGTGAACCTTGATTTTTTAGGTTACAGTTTGGCTACAGTGGAAGCATATGATTTGGAGCTCGTTTAACTGCTGTTGGTCTATTTCTATTAAGAAAACTGGAAAACATGCTTGATACGAGGATTGAACGTGCCATACGGGAGTATGTCGCAGAAAAGGAAATTCAGTAAAGATGATACAAGAACAAATCAGAAACGGAAAAGTTAAGGTCGCACTGATTGGATTGGGGTATGTCGGATTGCCATTGGCAGTTGAATTTGGTAAAAAATTCGATACGATTGGATTTGATGTAAAAAAGTCTCGCCTGGAAGCGTTGCATAACGGGGTGGATGCGACGCTTGAAACCTCATCGGGAGAGTTGAAGGGTACGACGCATCTGCGGTATTCCGATAATCCGGAAGACCTGAAAGACCGTGATGTTTTTATTGTATCGGTTCCAACTCCGGTGGATAAATACAATCGTCCGGACTTGACTCCGCTATACGGAGCCAGCGAAACAGTTGGTAAGGTGATGAAAAAGGGTGCGATCGTAATCTATGAAAGCACCGTTTTTCCCGGCTGTACCGAGGAAGAATGTGTGCCGGTGCTGGAAAAATTCAGCGGTATGAAATTCAACCAGGATTTCTTCTGTGGTTACAGTCCGGAACGTATTAATCCCGGTGATAAAGAGCATACGCTGACCAAGATTCTGAAGATTACCTCCGGATCAACGCCTGAAATTGCAGAAGCAGTTGATGCGCTCTATAATTCCATTTTGAAAAATGGAACCCATAAAGCCAGTTGCATCAAGGTCGCGGAAGCCGCGAAAGTGATCGAAAATTCACAGCGCGATCTTAATATTGCCTTTGTGAACGAACTGGCGAAAATCTTTCATCTGATCGGAATCGATACCAATGAGGTGCTTGAAGCCGCTGGCACCAAGTGGAATTTCCTTAAATTTAAGCCCGGTCTGGTCGGGGGTCACTGCATCGGAGTCGACCCGTATTACTTGACTCACAAGGCGCAGAGTCTCGGTTATCTTCCGGAGGTGATTTTGGCCGGCCGTCGCATTAATGACGGTATGGGCAAATACATTGCTACGGAAATCATCAAACTGATGATTCACAAAGAGCAAAAGGTGTATGGTGCTAAGGTGTTGCAACTGGGAATTACCTTTAAGGAAAATTGCCCGGATATTCGCAATTCCCATGCGGTTGATGTGGTGCGGGGGATGATGGAATTCGGTTGTAAAGTGGATATTTATGATCCATGGGCGGAACCAGCTGATATTCAACGCGAATATGGTTTGGTTTCGATTAAGGACATCGGGAAGCTGAAAAAAGGCGCTTACGATGCGGTCGTGTTAGCGGTTTCTCACCGGGAGTTCACCGATTTCGATTTGGCAGCTTATAGGAAAACGGATGCGGTGGTGTTCGATATCAAAGGGATGTTGCCACGTGAAATGATTGACGGAAGGCTTTAAAATGAAACGAATTGTAGAAAATATGCGCGTACTGGTAACCGGTGGAGCCGGATTCATTGGTTCAAACTTAGTGGAAACACTGTTGAATCAGAACAATGAAGTCATCGTGTTGGACAATTTTGCCACCGGAAAGATGGAAAATTTGTTACCGTTCTTCGGAAACAAGTCTTTCAAACTGCTCGTCGGCGATATTCGCGATATAGCTATGTGCCGTAAAGCGGTGTCCGGCGTTGATTATGTTCTGCATGAGGCGGCATTGGGATCAGTTCCTCGTTCAATCAAGGATCCCATGACGACGACCGAAGTCAATATCTCCGGTTTTGTGAACATGCTCTACGCTGCCCAAGAGGCAAAAGTCAAACGATTCGTTTATGCGGCCTCAAGTTCGACTTATGGAGATAGCAAGGCTCTTCCGAAAGTCGAAGATAAAATCGGAAAACCTCTTTCGCCTTACGCGATCACAAAATATGTCGATGAGTTGTTTGCGGAAAATTTTAGCAAACTTTACGGGATCGAGACAATAGGCCTGCGGTATTTCAATGTATTTGGTCGTCGTCAAGACCCCTATGGCGCCTATGCCGCGGTAATCCCGAAATTTGTGATGAGCCTGATGAAACATGAAAGCCCTGTCATTAACGGCGACGGTTCCTACAGTCGCGATTTTACTTACGTGGACAATGTGGTTCAAGCCAATCAATTGGCGCTACTCGCTGAAAAATCGGAAGCGATCAACGAAGTCTACAATGTGGCGTTCGGGGAGCGGACAACATTGAATGAACTTTTCGCATATCTCCGCGAAAATCTTGCGGTACTAGACCCGGCTATCGCAAAAATAGAACCGCAATACGGACCAAATCGGGAGGGCGATATTCCGCACAGTCTTGCTTGTATCGATAAAGCGAAAAGCATGCTCGGCTATGCTCCGCAATTCAGCGTCAAGCAAGGGTTGAAGCAAGCGACGGAATGGTATTATCGCAACCTCGGCATGATGTTAGATCGGTGAAACTCGGTATTCTGAATATACTGTATTTACCGCTTGGATTCTCATTGGGTAAAAAGTTTTCATGGGCCGGGACGAAGGCTTTGAATGATTTTTTTTTTCTAGAAATGAGGCTGGAGTATTATGAGTTTTAACGCAACGGTATTTAATTGCAAAAATCGTCTTCTGCGTCCTAATGCGATTCATTTTTTTCGCAATTTCTGCCGAGAAGAACATTTGTCGCCGGAAGCGAGACAGCTATTAATTTTGAGGCGGTTACAGTCACTTTTGACCGATGCATATGAGAATACTGTATTTTATCATCGAAAATATGATGAGGCTGGTGTGCATCCTAGTGATATAAAAAGCATTGCGGACTTTGAAAAACTGCCTCCAGTGTCCAAGGATGAGGTTCGGGAATTTCGAGACGATTTCATTCGACGTGGTACTCCGGAGAAGTATTTGCTTGCAGCAACCACCGGAGGAAGTACTGGGGTTCCGTTAAAAGTATTCCATGACAAACGGTTGCCTACTGACACCATTGCTTGGTGGTTGTTGCGGAAATGGGGAGCCGAAATGGGGGATAACGTGGGGTATATTTATCGCCACCGTTCGACGCAGCATGCTTTGTCTCAGCTTTTATGGTTTCCGACTCGTCGAGCCTTCCTAGATGTCTGTGATATCACCCCAGAAAGTTGCGATGCATTTTATCGGCAATGCCAGAAAAATAACATTATTTATATTTGCGGTTATGTTGGTGCGGTTAATGAGTTTGCTAATTGGTTGGACGCACGACAGCTGAAGTTGCCGAGCCTGCGTTTCGTTTGGACGACCTCTGCGCCGTTGCCGAATTCAATTCGTTGTTTTATGGAAGGCGCATTTGATTGCCCAGTGTTCAGTCAATATGGATGTTGCGAAATTTTTTGGCTGGGTGCGGAATGTCCTAACAAAGAGGGATTACACTATTTTGACACGATTCGTCACTTAGAAGTTGTAAATGATAACTTTTCAGGCAAATTGGATGGCGAGGAAGGCGAAATTTTACTTACGGATTTACTGAATCATCTGTTCCCGCTAATTCGGTATCGCAATGGAGACAGGGGAGCTAAGAGTGCAAAGTGTTGTTCGTGCGGCTCTGGTTTTCCATTGATTGCTCCGATAAAAGGGCGTGTTACTGAGGTTTTTGAACTGGAAGACGGTGCCGTGGTGGCTGGTGATTTTCTGACCACGATTTTTGATCAGGAATCGGAGACGGTTAGGGGATTCCAGGTGGTCCAAAAGCCTGATCGTTCTATTTTGTTGCGCTGCATTCCATGTAACGAACACGCTACCGAACGCATTGAGTTTGTTCGAAAGAATTTGGAACAGCGTTTGGCTCCCCATCATACCGCGGTACGCGTTGAAATAACTGACCATATTGCCCACGATCGCGGCAAACAGCGTTTCGTTGTCTGTGAATGTGCGTCTGGATTATCTTAATTTTTATAATCATGAAGTCTGCACATAAAATTATTTTTTTTCTCGGTCGTTTAGGGTCCGGCGGCGCGGAACGTGTCGGTTGTATCCTGATGAATGAATGGGTTGCTGCCGGTCGCGCAGTGCATTTAGTGACTCTATATCGAAATGAAAAAAGTTTCTATCCGCTTGACTCAAGAGTTACAAGTAGTTATTTATTGAATCACAAGGTTGCGCGTTATTGGAAATGGTTGTTTTTGGCAATTGCACTTCAACGTTATCGTAGATATCTAAAGCAATTCCGGCCGGATGCTGTGGTTAGTTTTATGACCAAGAATAATCTGATGACGCTATTTGCTACTTTAGGCTTGGGGGTGCATGCATTTATTTCCGACCGGAATAATCCTGTCCTACATTATGGAAAAGCACGGGAATGGTTGTGCCGGTGGCTGTACCCTTATGCTGCTGGCGTAATTGCTCAAACGCAACAGGCTGCTGAAATTACGTTTCAGAAAACCGGAGTATCGAATGTTTTGGTGACTCCGAACCCTCTTCAAAATGTATTTCTGCATACTCCCGTGGATTTTTTATTGCGTAAGCCCATAATTCTCAATGTTGGACGTTGTTGCTTGACGAAAGGGCAACATCTTCTTATAGATATGTTTGCCAAGTTAGCTCCAAATTATCCTGAGTGGCAGTTGCGTATTATTGGTGATGGTGCCGAACGTAGTGCTTTGGAACAGCAGTGTTTGGCAACTGGATGTATCGATCGCATTGAATTGCTAAAGCCGGTAAAAGATATTGAAAATTATTTGGCGGAGACGGCCATTTTTGCCTTTGCTTCCAGTTCAGAAGGATTCCCGAATGCTCTAGCTGAGGCCATGGCGATGGGATGTGCCTGTGTAAGTTTTGATTGCGACACCGGGCCACGCGATTTGATTGTTGACGGAGAGAATGGGTTTTTGGTGCCGACTGGAGACCTTGATTTGTTTACCAGAAAACTGGAATTGCTGATGCGTGATCCGGATTTGCGGATGCGGCTCGGTGAAAATGCTCGGAAAATCCGAACCCGGCTTTCCGGAGATTTGATTGCGGAACGAATTCTTGGATTTATCGATTAATAACATACCATGATGGAGACCACCTGATGTTAAGAGACAAAACCCTGCTAATCGTTGGCGTGGAATAGGATTGAAGCATTGAAATTGATGAATAAAATCGCGGGGTGGCAGTCACTGCTGCCGTTCAAGATAAGCCGACAGCATCATCAAGTCGGGGTACTTTACAGTTGTACCCTGCTGAATATACTGCTCGGAGTCGTCATTTCGATGTTGAATACCCGGGCATTGTCTCCAAAGTTTTATGGTGATGTTAAATTCGTAGTGAATATTACCGCTTTTGCGGTGGGATTATTGACACTGGGATACTTTGTCTCTGGATGTCGATTGCTGGCATTAAACCACGATCCCATTCGGATTCGACGATTGAAAGGGGTAATGTTGCTGTTGCTTGGGCTTGCCATGGCGACAGTGATGCTAGTTTTGACCGGTATTGGTTGCTGGTA
Organism: Lentisphaeria bacterium; assembly: GCA_041669565.1. Lineage (GTDB taxonomy): Bacteria > Verrucomicrobiota > Lentisphaeria > Oligosphaerales > Oligosphaeraceae > JBAYAV01. Next base: position 826 of record JBAYAV010000078.1, on the reverse strand, counting down.
TTGGTGGAGTGGCAAGCGTGAGTTGGGATGTTTGTTTATGGTTGGGGCTCTTGTAAGTTCTGCGCCATTGTTGCGAAACTATATCAATACTGTAGCGCAAGGGGACAATAAAATCGGTGGCATGGCGCTATCGCGCTTGCTGCCTTCATTGTTATATGTCATTGTGGGTGGAACTGTTTACCATTTTTGGGGTGCAACTCCGTCGCGAATGCTGTTATTGCAATATGGAATGATTGCCGCGGTTATTCTGGTCATCATCTTCCACGGCCGTCCGCTTTTTTCGGGATTGAAAGAGGAGTTTGCGGATTTGAATCGGGAGAACCGTCAATACGGATTCCAGGTTTACCTGGGGTCCGTATGTGGCGTTTCGTTGGGACACCTTGCTGGAATAACCTTGGGTATTTTCAGTACGGATAATGTTGAAGTTGGGTTGTTTTCGCTGGGTGCAGCGCTGGCTGCGCCGTTGCTATTATTGCCGTCGATTGTTGGAACGGTGTATTACAAACGCTTCGCTACCTCTGAGTCAATCGACTGGAAAATCATTGTGGCCACGACAGGACTGGCACTGTTGAGTCTGGTTGGTTTTCTGGTGATGATCTTTCCGGTGGTGAGGTTGCTTTACCCGCCGGCATATTCGGCTGTTGCCGGATATGCCTGTTGGCTTTCCGCAGCAATGATTATTCATGGCATGGGGGACATGTTCAATCGCTTTTTGGGTGCCCACGGCAAAGGAAAAGCGTTGCGAAACGGGGCGTGGTTGTGTGGAATCGTGTTGTTGATGGGCAATATTTTCGGAGTCTATTGGTTGGGTATCGAGGGGGCAATT
>JBAYAV010000077.1:0-10200 GCA_041669565.1 Lentisphaeria bacterium | reverse complement strand
CCTGATGCAAAATTCGCTCATGCAATTCGCTTGTAGCTCGCGCAATAATATGCGGCACGCCGAGTTGTTTCAACAACGCCGTTGTCAGGATACTATTTTCCAGATTTCCAGTACCAATAGCAACCACAACCGTATCCATTTTATTAATTTCAGCTTCGAGAAGAGCTTTCTCCTGCGTCGTATCAAGCACCAACGCGCTCGTCACCTGCTCTTTCAGGCCTTCAATAATATCAACATCACTGTCAATTGCACAAACACTGAAATTAGAATCCATCAATGAAAGTGCAATTTCCTTTCCAAATGTCCCCATTCCGATAATTGCCAACTGTTTCTGATTCATGATAGAACTTCCTTCTTTTCCGATTGTCAATTTTAGATATTTATTATTTACATTCAAGGAGCAATAACCGTTTCCGCATTCTTAGAAAAACGGCAATCCAGCATTTTTAGCCGATATGCACTCTTACAACTGGATATTTCACTAGTTTTTCACGGTGTGTCGAACTCAAAGCCACCAGGAATGTCAACGGCCCCACACGTCCTAAAAACATAATCAGCATTATTACAATTTTTCCAAAAGACGTAATTTCGTTCGTTACACCAACCGAAAACCCAACAGTTCCCAACGCCGACAACACCTCATAAACAATGGGAAGCATGCCCGTTGAAGGCATACTGATGCTTAACAGAAAAGTCCCCAAAATAGCCACAATACCAGACAGCAAAAAAACAGCAGTTGCCTGACGAACCGTGCGCTGTGGGATTTGTCTTCCATCGCACATCACTTCCTGATCGCCGTTAATCCAAGAACGAACCAGCATCAGCAAAACAGCCATTGTTGTTACTTTCACACCACCACCTGTCGATCCTGGGGCTGCACCAATAAACATCAGCACCATCATTACCAGCAGTCCGGCATGCGTCATCTGGCACAAATCAATCGAATTAAAGCCCGCCGTACGCGACGCCACCGCCTGAAACCACGCATTACAGATACCATTACCAATTCCAAAATGGGCCAAAGAGTGGTGATATTCCAAAATAAAAATCAGCATCGTACCCCCCACACACAACCCCGCAGTCATCCATAAAACAATTTTCTCCTGAAAGCCTAGTTTAAGCTTTTTGCGGATACAGAGTCGTTTCAATACTCCTTGAAAGACCCCGAACCCCATTCCGCCAAAGATAATCAAAAAACTAATAACAATAAGTACAAATGGCTCTCTGGCAAACGACATAAGATTATCCGAATAGAGAGCGAAGCCGGCATTACAGAAAGCGCTGATACTATGGAAAAAGCCATACACAAACGCCAAAGGAAAAGACATATTATGTCGACACATAAAATAGAGAGTCAGCAAAGTTCCTCCCACGCATTCGATCAGGAATGTGCAAAATATAATTGTTTTAAGCAAGGATCTCACTTCGAGGCTTTTTTCTTCGCCCGTCATTTGCCGCAGTGCGGCATCGCCGCGAAGGCTAAAGCGCCGGCCCATCAGCAAGGCCATAAAGCCAGACAAAGACATAATTCCGAGGGCGCCCAACTGGATCAGAATAATAATAACCCATTTACCAAAAGAGCTGAAAGCGGTCGCGGTATCCACCACAATCAGGCCTGTTACGCAGACCGCGCTGGTGGACGTAAAGAATGCATTCAGCACGCCGATACTCGAATTATTTGCGCCACAAATCGGCAACGAGAGCACCGTTGCGCCCGCCACGATCAGCACGGCAAAACTACAGACCAGCATTTGGATAGGGTGTTCCATCAGCCAATTCCAGAAACTTTTTGAAGTTTCGCCCTCTTGCCAAATATAGTAGAACAGCACAATCTGCATCAGCAGCATCATTGGCAGCCAAAAAACAGTCAGCCGCCATTGACCAATCAATCCCAAGAACACACACAAAAGAATTATTTCCACCCAAAAGCTCCAAGAAAGCGCGGATAAAAATTTCCGGATTTTTTGTCCGCTTGAGTAGATTTCGGCATCCATATTTTTTTTCTGCTGGGTCCATATATTTCGAATAATGCCAGTCCAGATCCACAAGCAATAAAGAGTGCTTAACAGACCGAAGCCCAATGCCAGCCAATAGCGTGGATCCGTCGTTGTGAACAGCCCAAAGGCATACTGCATTTCCATGACAACCATCGACAATATCAGAAGCAGGCAAAAAGGCAGGACTTCCGTTTCAACGCGTTTCCTCTGGCGGAAAAGTCCGAGTTTTCGATACGAACGCCGGCCCTCGGAACGCAAAAAGTCCTCCATGTCCGAGTTGGATAAATAATATCCCTGCAAAATTCCAACAACAAGTCCGACTAGACTACCAATTAAATGCAGCGGAAAGCTGACTAAATACAGTGCGATCGGCAAAACCCCAAAATAGAGCAAATCGACTTGCCCGACTTTAGCATCCACCTTCCCCCGAAATTTCAATTGAGCAAAACGCAAGAACCAATGCACAAAATAACAGCTTACCGTAAAGAAAAGACCCCAGAACATAAAGAGATCATAATCGATCGGCACAATTCCTTTTGCACCAAATAGCGTTGAGTCTCCTAGAATCGGCATCAGCATAAAAATATGAAACGAAAAGCCCATCACCAAAAGCAGACTATGCCGGATGAACATATTTCGAAGAAAGATAAATCGATTTGCCGATGTAAAACGATACGGAATTAATCGCATGAGGGATGGCCCTCCGTTTGCGTCTTTTCTTCAACTGCCATTTTGGCCTTTGCCAACTTCGTGGCTTTTTGGTAATTTTTTCTAAAAAAGAACATCCATTCCCGCATTGCGAGTGTCTGACTTTCCGGCGTCATCATTTTTCCCATCGCCGCGCCCGCCTCATGATGAGTAAACGGCATTGCCGTAAAATATTTCATTGCCTCCGGACAGCGTGCAGGACCACCAGCCTTAAGAATGCTTTCCCAAGCAAGTTTTAATTCATCCTCGTTATTGATAATGATAACACATATTAAATTACGGATAAGATTAAAATAACGCCCCGTCCAACTGCCGCGATAAATAAATTTTTCGGCCAACTCGAAAGGCGCAGCATCCTTTGCATGCATATATTTTCGATGCTCAGGCGTATAAAGATCACGCCGAACCGGCAGTCGATGCAGCGTATATTTCAGGGGCCCGCCTGGAGTACCCGCTTTATAATTCCATAATTTCTGTGCATCCACGCTGAACATAAAATCGACAAACATCTGCGCTATATTCAAATGCGGGGCACCGCGCAATATTCCGATAGGATCGCCCGAAACCGACGACGCGGCTTTTGGTATTGCAAAAAGCATTGTCTGCCGTCCCACATGATTTTCTTCCCACTCCGCCTGGGATCTGCCATAAAAATCAATACACATCCCCGCGGCGACTTGCCCCTGGGCGGTATCTACAGCCACCTTGCTTGCCGAAAAAGTCAGATAGGCCGAATTTCCGCCGATTTGTTTTATCAGTGTAAAAGCGCGGTTCCAGCCCATGTCCAAAATTTCAGTTTCAGACATCTCGGGATGATTTTTTTTACAATCGGCTTCCACATCTTGCATTTCGCGTTGAATCACCATTTCGAAGCATTTTGTAATAGAGCCGCTTTTTGTCGGATCGGCAATGCCGATGGCGCCAAAAAAGCTTGGATCCCCTAATTGTTTCCAAGTTGTGATTGGTGAATGTACGCCGTCATAGTTCCAGCCGAGGTGTTTCAGGCAATCGATATTTGCACAAATGCCGAATGTTGAAAAGCACGTTGTATAATATCGATCTTCTGGATCATACCATGTTTCTCCGCCCAGTCCCTGCTCCAAAATTGGTTTCTCTCCAACAAACAATTCAGGATGTCGTTTACGTAAACCGCAAGGGATCAGAATACCCTGTTTTGCCAGCTTATTAAGATCGTACTGCCCACCGCCAAAAAAGACATCCACGTCAATACCAATCGTACTCTGCAGAAAGGCGGTGCGCGCCTCCTGAAATGGCGAATCGGATTTTAATTTCGGATTTAAAAAGGCGACTGCCACATCGCTATTCCATTCTTTTTGCAAATCATGCGTCCACACGTCCCGAAAATTGGCCATATATGCGCTGTGCACATAACGAACAATCTCGTTTGTTCCACCGGCCGCGCGCCAATCAATACAGACTTTACGGCCCGTCTTTTTTAAATAATAGCGACGGAACGCCTGCTCGACCTCAAAACGGATCGACTCATTATGCGGAGAAACAACAATAAGCTGATCCGCCGACAAATCAATTTTTTCCGCCTTTTTACGCAATAACAGCGGCAGCAAAAAAACAAAAAGAAGCGGTATTAAATAAATTAGAGCACGTTTCATTTTACATTTTTCCAATAAAACACTTTTTTTCCAAAAAAAAAGACCAGATTTCTTCAAATACAGATTATAATATAATCTTGACGAGTGGCTCTTGTAGCCATTCCGCTTAAAAAAAATCACATTCCACGAAAAGAGTGCACTTTTTATTTCCATCCCGCGCCCTTTTCTTCGAATATAGGAGTTCCTTTTATGGCTTTTTTCCGTACGCCCACTTATAATACCAGCCCGACTGCTGCAAAAAGCGATATCCCTGCAGGACTCTGGATTAAATGCAAACAATGCCAAGAAATTATTTATCAGTCCATTTTAGATGAAAACCTGCAAGTCTGTCCGCATTGCAACTATTACTATACCATGACAGCCGCACAGCGCCTGAAAATGTTTACCGACAAAGACAGCTTTCAAGAAATGGACGCCGATTTACGCTCCTACGATGCGTTGGATTTTGCCGGCACAAAAGGCTATGTGCAAAAACTTCAGAAAAATAGGGAAAAAACAAAAATGGAGGATGCCGTTATTACCGGTATGGCCTCCTTAGACGGCATTCGATTTGCCATTGGCATTATGGATTTTCGCTTTATGGGCGCTAGCATGGGCTCTGTTGTTGGCGAAAAAATCACCCGATTAGCCGAAGCCGCTATTCAACAGAAAAAGCCCGTCGTGCTTGTCATCGCAAGCGGCGGAGCACGAATGCAGGAAGGCGCACTCAGCTTAATGCAAATGGCCAAAACATCCGCGGCCTTTATGCGCCTTGATGACGCAAAGCTGCCGTTAATCGATATTCTTACCAACCCGACAACCGGCGGTGTAACCGCTAGTTTTGCCTCCCTCGGTGATATTATTCTTGCCGAGCCGCATGCACTGATCGGCTTTGCCGGCCCGCGCGTCATAAAACAAACAACGCAGGCCGAATTACCGAAAGACTTTCAGTCCTCTGAATTTCTACTGAAACACGGCTTTATTGACCGCATTGTCGAACGCAAAAAACTTCGCGAGGAACTTTCTTTAATTCTTAATTATTTCAATTAAATTTTATTTTTATGGACTATCACCCGATTCTTAAAAATTTTAATCATGCGATCACGCCCTGCATCCCTAAAGATTGGCATCATGGTTTACTGATTCGTGGCACGAACTGGCTCGGTGATTGCCTCATGACGCTTCCAGCGGCATGGCAGTTGCGGCATCTCATACCAAAAGAATGCTCCATTTCTGTGCTCACGCCCTCCTTTTTGGCGCCCATATGGAAAGCATGTACATGGATCGACCATGTTATCCCCATGCGGGACAAGCATATTTCAAGCGAAGAGATCAAACAAGTACAGGCTCTTGACTGCGGTATTGGCATTGTTTTTCCAAATTCATTCGGATCGGCACTCGACATCTGGAAATGTTCCATCCCAATTCGTATTGGCCGTAGCGGAAACTTTCGTTCAGTATTATTGAATCATCGCATTCCAAAGTGGAAACATTCCAAAGAATCAGACAGCTGTCATCAATTATCCTACTATCTTGAATTAATTTCAACACTCGGTAGCATTTCACTAAATGCCCAATATCCGCCACTGCAAGTCTCGCCGAACGCTGCAAAGAAGAACAACATCTTAAAAAAACAAAACGTTCTTGCAATCGCACCCGGAGCCGCTTTCGGTCCCGCAAAACAATGGCCCACTAAAAATTATATCGAAGTCGCCAAATATCACCAGAAAAGAGGTGGAAAAATAGTCATTGTGGGCACCGCAAAAGAGCAGGCTGCCGCAAAGGCCGTCCAAATAGCCATACCAGAAGCCCTCGACTTAACCGGCAAGACAAATTTATCCGAGCTGATGTCCATCCTAGCCAATACAGACACAGTGATCGCAAACGACAGCGGCGCCATGCATCTCGCCGCGGCACTCGGCACCCCCGGCGTTGCTATTTTCGGGTCAACCGACCCCATTGCCACGGGGCCGCTCGGTGCTCCCTGGAAACTACTGATTGCCGACACACCGTGCCGCCCCTGCTTTCAACGCATCTGTCCTCTGCAAGGCGACAAACAATATCACTGTCTGCACAGTATTACGCCAAAACAAGTTATCGCAGAATGGGAGAAAATATGAACGACACGAAATCATTTTTATTATCAGACGCCATAGATTACTGCAGTAAACAAGTACCATTTCTTCCGCGTTTAGGGTTTGTTCTAGGGTCTGGTCTCGATGCCTTTATCCACAAAATAAAGATCGAAAAGAGCATCGATTTTCAAGACATTCCTGGATTTCCTGTTCCAACGACTGAAAATCACAAGGGTTGCTTTCTTTTCGGTCATTATGCGGAAGTGCCCGTTGTCATTATGCAGGGGCGTTTGCATTACTATGAAGGATTTTCTCCAGCAGAGACCATCCTTCCCATTCGGCTTCTCAAGCATTTTGGCGTTCAGCATCTTCTTTTAACCAATGCATCTGGTGCCATCCGGACGGATTTGGCGCCGGGTGATTTTTTACTTATCACAGATCATCTATCCTTTTTAGTTCCCTCACCTCTGCGTGGTCCCAATGACAACAACATTGGAAAGCGCTTCCCCGACATGGGGCAGCCCTACGATCCGGCATTAAACCACCTTCTGATGCAGGCCGCCCAAGAATGCAGCATACCGCTTCAATCCGGCACATACATCCAGGCAGCCGGGCCACAGTTTGAAACACCAGCCGAAATACAATGTTTCCAAAAATTCGGCGCTGATGCGGTTGGTATGTCGACCGTCAATGAGGTCATCGCCGCCAATCACTGCGGAATTCGTGTTGCCTGCATTTCGTGTATCGGCAATATGGCTGCTGGTATTGCCAGCACTCCAATAACCCTCGAGCAGGTCATTGAGGCTTCCAAAAAAATGTCACCGAAGCTTGAGAAGCTTCTCTTTTGTTTTATCCAAAAATACGCTGAATGGAGTGCATAGCAAAGAGAAGAATTTGGTCGCCTTTTTTTATTGTAGGAAAAATTCCGTCTCTGGATACGATTCGTGGATTTTTTTTATTATTTTTTCACCGCCGGCAAAAACGGCGGTACTGAAAACATCCGAGCACCATCCGGAAGACGCTTTGGCCGTCACACTAGCATATGTTTTTACAGGCCGGCCGGTTATCGGGCTCACGATATGCCCGATTTTTTTTTCACCAATTTGCAATGCGCGTTCATAATTAGCGCTTGTGGCGATAAACTGATTTTCCAGTATAAATTGTTTTCGAACAATTTGAGCATCGACTGGATCGCGCACGCCGATACTGAATTTCCTTCCGGTGTTCTCTTTTCCGCTCGCATAGATATTACCGCCAAAATCAAAAATTACGCCGGCATAATTTTTACGGACTTTTTTTAATTGTTTCACGGCAAGGTCCAGTGCGTAGCCTTTTGCAATACCACCCAAATCAAGGCGCATTTCCGGTGTTGTAAAATAAATCGTGTGATTTTTTTCATCATACTGGACCTTATCAAGGCCCACTTTTGTCAGCGCTTCGGCAATTTCAGTCTCTGTTGGAATCGTATTACGTTTTCCATGAAATCCCCAAAGATGCATCAGCGGTCCAACGGATATATCGAAGACACCATCGGTCACCCTCCACGCCTCACGTGAGGCTTTCAAGATACTCCATAATTCTGGGGAGCAATGGAAGGGCTTTTCAACCGCGGTTTTGTTTAATTGTGATAACTCGCTTTTCGGATCATAGATATTGATCCGATTATGCAGCTGTTGCAGTTCCGCAATAATATCGCGACTTAACGTATCGGGATCTGCGGTAGGATAAAAAATGTACTGAATCGAGCAATATGTGTTAAAAACCGCAAATTCAACCGACGTTTGCTTCGTTTTATATTTATACATATAACCGGACACTGCAAGAAGCATAGCAAGTCCGATAATAGCGATCCACTGGTTTTGTGATAATTTTTTCATACACACAAAATACATCCCCATTTTCTAAAATCAACTACTGAAAGTTTCTTTTTTAATGTTTCCATTTTTAGCGCCGTCTTTAACCAAAATTTGGGGTCCGTTTCGTCTATTCGGTTCCCATTTAACCTTAATCTTTTTAAGTACTGCTGTGAGTGCCTTGCTGCTCATTTTTTTCTTTCCGAAATTATGGCACTTCCTTCCGCATGACAAAGGCAAAGCGTTCGTACAAAAGTCCGAAGAAGCAGCGGGGAAGCCCACGGGTGGCGGCCTGATTATTGTTCTTTCCTTTGTTTTTTCCCTTCTTTTATTTATGCCATTCTCGCTTCAGCTGTGGGGGACAGTGCTGTGTCTTACTCTTTGTATGCTAACCGGATTTCTGGATGACTGCAGCGGCAGTCACTGGAGTGAAACAAAAAAAGGCTTTTGGGACTTTGCCATCTCACTTTTAGTCGTTTTAGTTATGACTTGGGGTACCGAGCCTCGAATCTGGGTGCCCATTTTTCGATCTGCGGCTTCCGACGGCACTTATTTACTGCCCTATCCCCTTTATGTTTTTATCACCACTTTTATTTTATGGGTTACCATCAATGTGGTCAATTGCAGTGATGGCGTAGACGGTTTAGCGGGTTCTCTTTCTCTTATTGGGCTTTTTGGCTTAGGCATTTTTCTTTATGCGATTATCGGTCACAGCACCATTTCCAACTACTTGCTTCTGCCCCATCAGAAAGACGGCGCAAAGTGGGCCATTTTAACTTTTACGGCGGCAGGGACCCTTTCTGGATACTTATGGCACAATGCCAAACCGAGTGCCGTCATGATGGGGGATGCCGGATCCCGATTTATCGGGCTGCTTATAGGTATTTCATCGATTGCCGCCGGCAATCCGTTTCTCGTTCTTGCTGCCATTCCAATGCTTTATATTGATGGTGGAATCGGATTAGGCAAGCTGATCATTTTCCGTTTGCTGAAACGATGCAACGTTGATGTTCGGCCGCTCTTAGCCAATGTTGTCAATCCGAAACACCCCGAAAACTTTGCGGATGAAGAAGCAGCCGCAAAACAAATATGGATTGTAAAAACATTGCACAAACTGCGCTGCCCGCTGCACGATCACTGCCGAAAAAATCTAAAATGGTCGGACACGCAAGTACTGGTTCGTTTTATGCTGATGCAGATATTATTAATGACGGCACTCTTTTTGATCGCCATCAAACTACGTTAGGATAAAATATGGGACTTGAAATTGAGCGAAAATATTTATTAAAAGATGACAGCTGGCGATCACAAGTCACCCGCGCCTGCGAGATAACTCAGGCCTATTTCTGTCCCAATCCAGAATATACTTTGCGGATCCGGATTATCGATCAGAAAAAGGCCCTCATCACTCTAAAAGGGCGCTCGCATCATCTCACACGCAAAGAATTCGAATACGAAATTCCGCTCGATGATGCCCAGGACTTAATCCAATCTTTTTGTGATACTAGAATTCTACACAAAAGACGCCATTATATTTTACAAGATACCAATACGTGGGAAATTGATGAATACTTTGGTCGCTTAAAAGGCTTTTATACTGCTGAAATTGAATTACAGCATGAGGATGCGTTTTTTCCAAAGCCCGCTTGGCTTGGCAGAGAAATATCCAACGAACACAAATATTCCAATCAACGACTTGCCAGCGGCAGCGATATTTCTATTCCATAATTTTTTGGACTTCTTCTCAAATGGTGAATTTATAGCGAACGGGAAAAGGAATTTGCTCAAATACATCATTCATTCCCCTTAGGCATACAATCCAATCAAAAGGCCCTCTATTCTTTTCCGGAAACTGCGTTCACATCAAATTTCTGCAAAATGGCAACCGCACGATGAAGAGCAGCATCATCTGGCAATTCGACTTGCGGCATCGTATCCGGCATTCCCAGCGCAACAT
>JBAYAV010000076.1:0-10373 GCA_041669565.1 Lentisphaeria bacterium | reverse complement strand
TTTTACTTTATTGCAAATTATCATGCGATGACCTCGATGCCCGAGCCGGTAAAGTTGCGTGAACGCACGCATCAGGTGGCTGTGGATTATTTGTCTTGTGGATTAGATCCCAAAAAAACAATTTTTTATCGCCAGTCTGCTATTCCGGATGTGCAGGAGCTTAGTTGGATTTTGAGTTGTATTTGTCCGCTTGGCTTACTGGAACGCTGTCACAGTTATAAAGAAAAAGTGGCCCATGGTTTGGAGTCTACGCATGGATTGCTGGCTTATCCGGCGTTAATGGCAGCGGATATTCTAATGATGAGTGCCACGCATGTGCCGGTTGGCAAGGATCAGAAGCAGCACCTCGAGGTTACGCGGGATTTGGGAATCCGTTTCAATAATCGTTATGGTGAAATTCTTTCTATACCGGAGCCACTTATTCCAGAAGATGTTGCTGTTATCCCAGGTTTGGATGGTCAAAAGATGTCTAAAAGTTACGATAATACCATTGAAATTTTTGCGGATGTGAAGAAATCCCGCAAAAAATTCATGAAGATTAAAACAGATTCGACACCGATGGAAGACCCGAAGGATCCGGATAAATGTAATATTTTTGGACTTTATAAATTAATGGCGACGCCGGAAGAAATTGCGGATCTGCGGGATAAATATACAGCCGGTGGAATGGGCTATGGCTATGCGAAGCAGACTCTCTATGAAAAGTATGTAGAGTATTTTGCGCCGATGCGTGAAAAACGCAATAAGCTGATGTCGGATCCGGATTATGTTGAAGATGTCTTGAGAGATGGCGAAAAACGTGCCCGCCCAGTTGCGCAGGAACTTCTTGATAAAGTTCGTGCGGCAGTCGGAATCTGAAATTCCTGATGCAAAATAGTAGTCTATTTGGATTTTCCAAATGATAGGAAATGACAATCATTATTGCAAAAAAAAGCCCGACAAAAATTTGTCGGGCTTTCAATGTTTGTGCTGTGGAGAGTGTTGCCGATGGCCGGGAATTGTCCGTGTGTCAGAACCGGAATGTGATGCAATTGCAGCGTATTTAGAGATGGAATTGCAGGCTTTTTTGCAGAAATATACGAAAATAGCGCCGGATCGTAGGGGGCTTATTCTTATTGATCAGAAGGATGGTGCGTGTGTCTTTCTGCAGAAAAACAACCGGTGCCATATTTATTCTGTCCGGCCACGGAAATGCAGAACATTCCCTTATGAGTGGGATGTGCCGCTAGAAATGCAGAAACGCTGTGCCGGTCGTTGTAAAATGCGCGAAGATATAAAAAAAGAGGCACAAGAAAAAGCAGAAGGAAGCGTTCAAGGTTTCTTTAACGACAATATCTTTTGAAAGACAACAAACTTATTGAAATGCAAAAAGAGCGGAAGAAAAAATTCTTCCGCTCTTTTTTTTGGACTGTTGTATTTATTTTCCTTGGATTATTTAGATAGCACTACTTCTTTCGTGTGTTTTTTGCCGTCGGCATCTTCCCAAGAAAGTCTGTATGTTCCGCAAAATCCGCGGAATGAAACAGTGCCTTCTTTGTCTGTTAAGGCCGTGGTATTTGTTTTCCATTGGTTATTGATTAAGTCATTCAATGCAAAGTAGGCGGGTTTGGGGTTCATGTCTTTGGAGAATAGACCCGATACGGCGGGTTCTTTGGGAGCTCCGCAATCGTCCACCACATTCCACCAAGTGATACCCATCATTGGTTTAATACTGAACCATAGGCGATAGAGATTGTAAGCAAGCACAGCCTGAATGGCTTGTCCTTTTTCGTCATTATTGGGAGAGGTTATGGTGATTTCGCTTAAATGAATGGGCAGATTTGCTTTTTCAAGTAAGTTAAATGTATTTATAACTTGTTCTGGGGATTGCCTCTGGGAAGTACCGGAAGCGATATCGAGGCAAATCTGTGGATCGAATAAGTGCATTTGGGCACCCATGATATCAATTTTGCAATTGCGTTTTTGTAAGTCCTTGACTTGATTTAAATAGGATTCGCTTAAATTATAATCATTGATATTCAGTTTTGCTTTTGCTGGGAGAATACTTTCGGCTATTTTGAAAGCGCGGTAGGTATAGTCACCGGGCATTGGGCAATAGCGGCTGTTGCAAATTTTTGAACCGGGGATCATACGATCGGCGCCGAAGTCGGTAGCACTTTCATTAACGATGTCCCAGCTGTCGATCTTATCGCCATAACGGAGAGCGAGTTGAATAATGCGCCGAGCCATTATTTGGTTTATTTGTTCGGTGTATTCGGGATAAGTTTCCGCAAATTGATCGGGAGACATATCCTTCATTACAGCCCCGCAGGAAGAATCGGATAAAAGTTTTAACTCTGGAGCATTGGAAGTTAAATCAACCTTATGGATGAGCTCCAGGGGAATTTTTTGGATCAGCCAGTCGGGAATTTGCCAGCGGTTGTTGCCCCAAACCATCGTATGACCATGGAGACGGACGCCTTTTTTAAGACAGAAATCGACGACGGGATCGGTTGCCGGGCGCCGCCAATGCGGCTGATATTTTGGGTTCGGGCAGTTATTCCAGAAATCGGCGGTGTCGCGGTATTCTTGATGAAACCGAGGATGGCCCTCTTCCGGTTCAAGTGTTTTCCAGTAAAATGCGATGGTCGCAGAATTAAACAATGTGCCGAAAAGCTCTTTGTATTTGCAATTTCGCTCATCGGTGCCGAGTTGATCAAAGTTAAAAATGTGAGCGCCAAAAATGAATTCGCTCTTTGTTTGTTCTATTTTGACTGTAGTTCCGGCAAGAACACCATCGAGCTTGAAACTTCCGTTCGCTTTTCGATTCGTTTCAATATTTTGGTCAATTTGATCCTGAACTTCGTTATTCCAAAGTTCTAAATATTCCTTGCTTACAAAATTTTTGCAGGCCTCGATGGAAAAGTCTTTTTGTTTCTTCATTTTTGTACTCATCTTTTCATTCTGGATGTTTGTTGAATTAAAAAATTGTTTTTGTAAAGAATACGATGATTGGCTGTATGAAAAAATCTATTTCATATATTGAAAATAATATTTCTATTATGAATAATAATGTACCATTAAATATTTTTTTATCAAATAGAGAAAAGACATTTATGCTCCTTTTTTAAAAAGTTTTATTGGGCATGGAGTCCTTTTGATTGTTTTTTTGTGTGGAATAAAAAGACGGTATTACTGAAAGATCAAACGCGATTCCATAAGTTATAAGGTGATATTACAAATTTTTTTTATGAGGTTTCTGGCAGTCTTTTTTGTCTAGGGGTTTAAGATAGGTCAGTTTTATTTTACGTAGATTCATGGAGAGGGCGTGTTGATTTTGAGTGATAGTTGTTGTGTGACAGCTCAAGAAATGTTCTCCAGTATATTTTAGATCGAGTTCTCCGATTGTGGTTTCGCCGGCGGCGTAGCAGGGTGAGAAAAGGGTCTTCGTTTTTTTTAGTTCGCAAAGCAACGCGATGTTTTCTGGCTGCCAGCGAATTTCAATTGTGCGTTCTCCGGTCCAGGGGGCATTGTATGTTGCTTGGCACGTTATGAGGTCTACGCGATATCTTCCGGTTGTTCGTACATGGATGGGCCATGTTAGCAGATCGGAAGAATTATGCCATGACGATGCGGTGCCATCCTGTTCGAGTTTTATGTGAGCAGATATTTTTTCAATTTCGGCAGCGGCACTTAGTTGTATTTTTTTATTGTAGTAGGTTTCTGTTTTGCCATGTGTCATTTGAGCGGAACATGGAGTTAATTCCATGCCTGATTCTGTTAAGAAAAGGGTTGGTTCGATCTTCGGTTTTTTTGCAAATTCTATCATGATAATAGGTAGTAAACTTTTTTTTGTTTTTGTTGCATCTGGAAAGAGTGTCAGATCTTTTGACTGTTCAAAAGGGCATGATGATTTTACAATTTTTTCAGAAATGCCGGGGATTTTAAGTTGTGGTCGGAACTCTTTTAAAAAGAAATACAATCTTTTCCCGGACTGTGTGCAAAATCCCCACGGAAATGCTGCTGGGAACGGATTTGCGGTTGTTCCGACAATGGCATCGGGATTTTGTTTATGCCAGGTTGCCAATTCAGACAGTATTTTATCTGTTTCTTCAGGAAATTTGCCATTTTTCATAGGACCGATATTCAGCAGCATATTTGCATTATGATCTGCTAGCATGGCAAGTTGTTCGGTAATGTATTGTGCTGATTTCCAATGATGATCATCTATTTTGAATCCCCATGTATCGTTCAGTGTGATGGGAGATTCTACGGGTTTGGATGATTTTCCGTGCATATTCTGGTTATCTCCCAAGCTGCCAAAATCGCCATAGCCATTGCCGACACGGCTATTTACTGCGCAGTCTGGCTGCAGCGAATGAACGAAATTGTAGAGCATTTTGCTTTCTTCTTTTGTCATTGCCAGGGGGCAATCGAACCAGAATTCACAAATTGGACCATAATTTAACAGCAGTTCCCGGATTTGCGGGATGCATTTGTTTTGAAGAAAACGCGCGAAGTCCTTTTTTTTAAAATCTTGAAAATCCCAATTATTACCCCAGGGCATTTCTCCGACATTTGTGGGAAAGTTTGGCCCGGGATCTCGTGCATCGACATCATGCCAATCCAGATTTTGGGAATAATAAATTCCGAGTCCTACATGGTATTTTGCGCACGCTTCGGACAATTCTTTTAGGGGATCGCGATGAAAGGGCGTCATATCCGTAATATTGTATGAATCTACTGCAGAGTGGTACATTGCAAAACCATCATGATGTTTTGCTGTAAATACAATGTATTTGGCGCCGGCATCTGCTATTTTTCGAATCCACTCATCAGCATTGAAATCCTGGGGATTAAAGGTTCGTGCGATTGTTTCGTATTCCTTTTTTGGAATGCGAAAATAGGACTGTGCCCATTCACCGATATACGGAGTGGTTTTGCCTTTCCAGTGGCCGCCTATGACAGCATAGACACCCCAATGGAAAAAAATGCCGAATCGATGCTGGTAAAAATGTTGAATTGCGGTGTTTACACTCATGATAAATCTCTTATGATTCCATTGTTGATAAAAGTTTTATTTTTTATTTTATTCGGTCGTTATTCGGACTTTTTATAAATTGCAATCGTTTTAATTTAGGATGAAGAAACTGTGAGGCGGGACTCTTTTTAGAGACAATCATAGGGACAAAGCAAACAGGGAATTAGAGAAGGATATTTCAGGTGTTTTTTTTGCGAAAGTTCATGGGTGATAGGCCCGTATTTTTTTTGAAAGCATGGCTGAAGACGGCGATATTTTTATAGCCGCAACTCAGGGAAATCTCTTCGATATTCATGGACGTATAGAGTAGTCGGTGGTTAGCGGCGTTAAAGCGTTGTTTGGTGATATATTGTCCGAGGCTAATGCCGATTTCTTTCCGGAATTGTTGTCTGAGATTACTAACTGATAGATGTAATTTAGAGGCGATTTTAGCGTTATTAACGGGTTTATCAAGGTGGTTATGAATATAGGCGATGGCATCGGCAATATTTTGTGAAATTTTAGACTTTTGGAGAACGGGTGTGGATTTTTGCAGTGCTAAGAAAAAATAAATAAGGGTAATGGCGGCTTTGAAAATATGATCTTTTTGATAATGGTAAATAAATTTCTGTAATTGTTCGCGTGAATCAGCATTGATTTGGTTCAGTGCTGAAGAAGGAAGATAGGTTGCTGGCTCGGGTAAGTCAAATGTGACAAAGAGACGCCCAAAGCCCTTGGAGTCGGGGTGCAGATAGCGCATTTGGTGTGGATGTATCAGCAGGACTTCGCCGGGATGTACGCTGATTCGATTGTCATCGACATAGTATGTCATATTCGAAAAAGGAATCACGAGAGTATATCGGCCGTGAGCATTGGGGGATGCTTCCAGCCAATTATGATAAAAAATAAGAATGTTATCGGGCAGGGCAAAGTGTTCTGGAAGAAATTTGCCGTTAAAAAGATTTTGAGGCTCGGGTAATTTTTTGGCAATTTCGTAAAAGTCTGAAATGGTATTATTGGTCATAAAATTTTGGGAAAGAAAACAGAAGGTGGTATGGATTGTATGTATGTTACTAATATAAATCAATATTCACAAATATTGTGTTAAAAAAAACATAAATAAATTGTTTTCTTGCATTATAATAGAAAAAATAACAAAAAAAGTTTTCTGAAAATAATAATAATAAAGTAAATGAGGATAAAGATTATGGCTATTACCCAGACATCGGTCAGTTATTATGGATTTAATTATGTAGAGCATGCGGAAGCTGATTTTAAGGAAATGAAAGCGCATGGCTGTACCACCGTTATTTTAGCGATTACAGAATTTGATTTTGATTTTTGGCGTCCGAATATTCCGAAGATTGTGGAAAAAGCGCATGAATTAGGACTGCGTGTTTTGTTGGATTCATGGGGAATTGGCAAGTATTTTGGCGGAGAGCAGACGAGCAAGTATTTACAGAACAATACAGAAAACCGTCAAGTATCGGCGATGACCGGTGAAAAGCTTCCATATGCGTGTTTTAATACGAATAGCTTCCGCGATTATTTTCAGCATTTTATCTTAACGCTTCTCCGGGAAGCGGGCGCGGATGGCTTTTTCTGGGATGAGCCACATTACGCATTTCCGAAGTCATATGCTTCGATTACAGGGGGTGCTGGCGATGACTGGAGTTGCCGCTGCCCTGTCTGCATGAAGAAATTTAAGGACTATTACGGTTATGAGATGCCGAAGATTATGAATGATGATGTCAAGCAGTTCCGTTGGCGCGAAGCACTCTTTATTTTGTCGGATACGAGTCGCAAAATTAAGGAGATTGATCCGAAGCAGGAAATCACATGTTGTGTGCATGCGACGCTGAATTCTTATTATGTAACGGAATATCGTGGTTATGACAATTGGGATATGGTTGCATCTTGTCCGTATTTTGATGTTTTTTCTACCACGATTATTGCTTGGGGATTGCCGAAAAGCTTTTTTGAAAGCATTACGTGTCGTACGGTAGCGATGGCAAAGAAGTATGGCAAGAGTTCAGAGCGCTGGCTGATGGGGTATTATAAGCAGCCGGATGATTTTTCGCAGGTTGATGACGTTGTGGATATGTATGACTCGCTTGGGGTGGATCGTCTTGGTACCTGGACTTATCGCGGCGGATACGGCACTGTTTTGGCGGCACCGGATGCGTTGAAGCTGTGGGATCGTATTGGTGAAAATTATAAACGCGTACTAAAAAAATAAGAGCTTGAATTAAAAGGACCGTTTCGTTATTCTTTTAGAGCTTTAAGTAAGAAGGAAGGTAGAGATGTCAACGTTAAATGATTTTGGTTATGTAGCGAAGGCCTTTGCAAATATTCAGGAAGTCATGGATAAGCAGGGTGATTCCATCAAGAAAGCGGCTGGTTGGATGGCGGATGCCATTGAGCAGGATAAGCTAATCAATGTTTATGGCGGAGGTGGTCATACGACATTGGTGATGGGGGAGATGTTTTTTCGTGCTGGTGGGTTGAGCAATGTGAATCCGCTGATGGAGACTGGCCTGTCGGTCTTTAATCAGGCGTTGAAATATTTGGAATTGGAGCGCTGCGTGAATTTTGGTGCATCCATTATGAAGTATTATGATTTAAAGAAGGATGATTTGCTGATTATTTTTCATAATATTGGTATCAATCCCGCGACGATTGATGCGGCATTGGAATGTAAAAAGCGTGGCGTAAAAATCATTGCAGTTTCGAGTTCTTATTGGCAGAATGAGATGCCGAAGGATCATTTTATTCGTCACCCATCGGGCAAAAATTTATTTGATTTAGCCGATATCTGCATTGATGATTATAATCCGGTGGGGGATGCGATTGTGAATGTTCCGGGATTTGATTCTGCCATAGCGCCGGTGTCTAATATTGTGGATTTTACGATTGCGCATCTTTTAGAAATAGAGACGGTTCGTCAATGTGTGGAGCGTGGTATTGTTCCGCCGGTTTGGCGCAGTGCAAATACGCCGGACGGCGATGCGTTTAATGCGACATACGTTAAAAAATATAAACCATTAGTAAAGAGTCTGTAAAATGAATATCAAAAAAATGAATGAGGGATTGGCTTTTCTTACTGAAAAGTATAGCGTGCCTGTCGGTAAAATTTTTATGGGTGCGGACGATGTTGTGAAAGTGCAGGATGGGGCTGGACAGGAGACCATTTTATTGCCGTGGCGTGTAGAGCGCCGTTTTGTGGAATTGAAAAAAATGGTTACCGGTAAGATCCTTGAGGGGGTTTCAACGCTGCGTTTTTGTTCGATTACTCCGGGTGGAAATTTAAGGAAGCAGTTAGAGCGCGAATTTGATTTGGCTGTCTGGCTCATGGATGTTCCATTAAAGACATTATTTGCGGTGTGTTCCAAGGATCTCAGTGCTGCCAATATCGTGGCAAAATTGCAGAACGATTATAATTTTAGCCTGGAATGCAGCAACAAGCTTCCCCAGGGATCGGAAGTGATTGACCGGCATGAAATTATTGCACGTCGCGGTGTTGCATCGGATCGTGTGGTGGATTCACAGGTACCGCAGTCTTCTATTTATATGTATAATGACAAGGGTGAACAACGCTACACGGATGTTGATTCTGAACTTTTTGGCTTGTCTACCGATGAGATATGGCTCGTTCGCGCCGCTTTTGCGGTATTGGATAAACCAGCGTTGTCTAAAATCTGGAATGCCGCTGCAGCACAAATGAGTGTTTATGCAAAAGCTGTTTTTGAATCTGACCAAACAATGCTTCCGCAGTCTTTTTAATGCGGGAAAAGAATAATCAGGAGTTTATAAAATGAAACCGGTAAAAATAGCAATGATGTCCTTAACGCATGGGCATACAAGAAAATATTATCAGACATTGCGTGAAAATAGTAAGCTGGATTGGGTGGCATCTTGTGCAGAAAACCAGGATGCAAAAACGGTGTACGAGCTTTATAAAACAGGTGTCCCATGCTATCTCAGTGCGGAAGAGATGTTCCAAAAACATCCGGAAATCGAAGCCGTAGTGTTGGCGTCGGCGAATGAAAAACATATGGAGCAGGTGCGTTTTTGCGCAGAACACGGCATTCATATTTTGTCGATGAAAATTCCGACATTTGATAAAGGCGAGTATGATGAAATGATTCAAGTATGTAAAAAAGCCGGCGTGGTTTGTCAGGTGGAGCTTGAAATGCATTATAATCCGGTTGTGCATCGTCTAAAGAAGTTGCTTGCAGATGGGGCAATTGGCAAAATTTTAGCATTGCAGGCAACGAATATTACGCTGTCGCCAGTGTGGGCTTTTCCGTGGCAGGGCGATCCGAAAGCCAGTTATGGAAAAACGATGAAATTAAAAGAGGGCGATCCTCGTTTTCGCGGCGGTGCACTTTGTGATCATCCGCACATTTTTGATCTAATTCGCTGGCTGACTGGGGCGGATTTTGATTATGTGTATGCGGCGGTTGCTCCGAATCTTCGCCCGGATATCATCGTAGAAGATATGCTTTTGGCGAACGGCAAGATGACGGACGGGACAGCGTTTCTGTTTGATCCGTCATGGTCTCGTTTGGAAGAGCGCTTGAAAGTACCGGGGCCGGGCTGGGAGATCTTTCCGAAACGAATGGAAGTGAATCTTACGATTACGGGGGAAAAGGGTGTTCTTGCCTGTGATTGCTTTGGTCCGAATGTCTATCATAATGGTGCTCCGCGCGATCGTTATGCTGTGCAGTATACGTATTTTGATGAGTGGGTTGGCTTGATTGATGAATTTGTGGATTGTATCCGCAATCATAAACAGCCGCAGATTAATCTGGGATGGCATAAACAGACGATTCAAGCAATGAACGCCTGCTATGAAAGTATCGCCAGTGGTAAAATTGCCCGCGTGATGGAATAAAGATTGTTCTATTGGATATGGGAAAAATGGTATTTTTCCCATATCCGTAAAAAAGACAATATGAAATTCCTTTAGGGTGGTTCTATGAATAGCATTGCAAAATACCTGAATCCGTGAAGTAAAAATCACTTCGTTATTTTCATGGAATCAGGAACCGGCATAACGTTAAGGGCAATCATGTCATTATTAAAAGAAAAATCTTTGTTTTGGTCTCGGTTAGGGTTTGAATTCGATCCGGCAATCTATGACGATGACGGTAAACTTATGAGTTTTGGAGAAGACTATGCAAAGTTTGCACGTTATCATGCCGATATGGCAAAAATAGGGATCGGTATTCATACAAGTATTCTCTTCTCTGGATGGGTTGATGAGGATGCTTATGATTATACATTGACAGATAAAGCCCTTGATGCTTTGTTTTCTGCCATTCCTGATGCACTTTACATTCCTAGAGTTAAGCTTAATGCCCCGATGGAA
>JBAYAV010000075.1:0-10403 GCA_041669565.1 Lentisphaeria bacterium | reverse complement strand
GTTCGATGAAATTCACTGGCCCAATAAGCCGCATGCTTTCTTAATTTGTGTATTTTCTGAATGGTCTTCTCTCTCTTTTTTTCACTATCTTTCACCATGTCCAAATTCCTTTTTTTCAAATAAGTTCTGATATTCTTTTAGTAATAGATCAATTTGCCGAGTCAAACCATAACAAATTTTCCCCGGTATTTCGATTTTTAAATAACGATCTTCATTTATACACTTTAACAATTTCTGCTGAAAATCCACTTCATCTTCCAAATGGAAGAAAACAATATTTTTGTTTTCTTCCTGTCCCGACAAATGGTTTGCCGGGATATCCGATGCTAAAATCATCACCCCCGATGCTACGAGCTCTAGAATCGTATAAGAAAGCCCCTCGTACCGCGATGGTATAATCGCCAAATCAAATGCCCGCATACATTGCGGCAGCCAAGGCTCATACCCCACAAAATGAATCCTTTTGCCAAAAGGCATTCCACTACAACGGCGTTGAAGCATTTTTAATTCTTTGCCATCCCCACAAAAATAAAAATGGCACTCTTTCTCCTTACGAACAAAAGACAATCTCAACAAAACATCTAAAAGCCACTTCTGACCTTTTTGCCAGGCAATTCGTCCCGGAATTAAAATGGCGTACTGCGACAAGAAATCTTTCCTCTGGAAAGAATCATTTGCTATTCTTTTTGCATCCGATATTTTTTTAATTTGTGCGTGAAAAGAAACAGGCAATCCATTTGGAGCAACCACCGAGTGAATTTTCTTTAAGCCCATTTCGTTGGCTTGAAACAACTCCGCATTTCCAACAAAAGAAAAATGATCTGTCCGCTTTGCTAAAATTCTTTCAACAGTGCTCACAGTTCCTCTGCGCAGCAGATTCATTCTCCTATCCCAACTAAAAGCATGCGGTGAATACACAATCTTCACATGCATTGATTTCGGTATAAACAACCGCCCGACAACACCAGCAAAACTCGAATGCAAATGAATAATCTGCGGATGATACTGCCGAATTAAGAAAAGCAATTTCTGGCGAATCTGTTTCCAATATCGCAACTTCCACTGCCAACACGGTGGCAAATTTAAAAATTGTAAATTCACGCCACTCTTCATGAAGAGCGGAAAAACCTCATTTCGAGCATACACACCCGCACGCGCCGAAAAAACAAAACAACCACACGCACATCCCCGATTCTGCAATTCTGGAAGAATATACGACAAATGCTTCAATACACCACCGTCCGCAGCTTCCGTGACGTGCAAAACATTTAAAAAATCAGAACTCGGACTGTCAGATGTTGAGTGTAAAGCCATTGATAAATCATGATTTTGTAAAAAAGAACAATTTAAAATTTGTCATGCAGCATGCCCATCTATGCTTTTTATTTTACCGCAAAACAAAAAAAACGAATCATCTCAAAAAAAGTTGTAAAGAAACTTGCGTTTCACTCCACGCAAATGGTTCATTATTATATGCCTAAAAAACGATCAAAGCGAACCCGTATCCATATATGCCCAATCCACAAGCTGTTTTGCTATTTTATCACGCATTCGTCCGCCGCCCTTCTGCGGCGATGTTCCTAACACAACAACAATTATTTTGCGCCCCTCGCGCTCACAAATAACAACGATACAGTACCCCGCTTTATTGGTCATACCAGTCTTTAAACCAACAACTCCAGAACACGTTTGCAATAACTTATTTGTCGACACTAATTGAAACGGCTTTGTATCTTCCCGAATCATATCAATGCGCGTACTCGTCCACTTGATTAATTCCGGGTAATGCCAAAGTCGTTCCGCAAGATAGGCCAATTCCGAAACACTGCCGCTGTTTTCTTTTCTGCTGTCCGTTGGAAGGCCATGCGGATTATAATAATACAGAGTATTACAATTCAACTGTTTCGCCCTTAAATTCATTCGCTGCACAAAAACACTGATATCCCCACCAGCCAAAAATTCACCAATTTGATAAGCACAGTCATTTGCACTCCGAATCATCATTGCTTTTAACAAATCTTCCACACAAAAACTCTCACGCGGATCCAGCCAAACTTGACGACCGCCAATCTTCGAAGCCGCACGCGTAACTTTTACTTGCGTCTGCAGGGTTACATTCTTGCTACTGTCATGTAAATCTTCCATTAAAAGCAACGCCGTCATCATTTTTGTCAATGACGCAATTGCGTAAGAACGCGACTCGTTATGTCCCCATAAAAGCGAATGGGTATTAACATCAAAAACCCCAGCAGCATTACAATTATAAACATCTTTTTTAATCACAGCCGGAAGGGCGCGATTGCGTGAAGCAAAGTAACTTTTAGAAAAGGGCGACTGATGGAAGCCGGGATCGCTCGTATCCTTTTCCAATGCCGATTTTTTCGGCGCAGACATTGCGGCTGTTTGCGATTCTTCGGATGCATCGGATGCAGATGGTGTGGAGCCTTGCGCTTGTTCCGAAACCACATCTTCCGTTTGCTCCACTTTTGGCGCTTCTTGTTTTTTTTCGCCAGAAGGCGACGAAAACAAAATTCCAAAAACAATTATATGAATTACTAAAACCACACCAAAAACTATATACCGAATCATTCTTATACCTTTTTATGATTTTCTTTTTAAGTCTCACAACCTGCTGATTGAGGCAGATACAATTCTACCTTTTCTCTTTCATCAATAAAAGCTTGTTATGCATTTACCACTTTTCACTTTTATAAAATGCTCCACCACAAATCCAATAGATCCGAGCTGTTTTTAATCAAAACTCGGACTCCCTCTTCAGCCACCCCCAAGAATCCAGTCCAGCTACGTTCCTTACTTTAGACCAATCCGCCGCCTCAGCCACCAATGCGCAGTCATTGCCCCTAAAACTAAAATCAGCATCCACCAATGCGACAAGAGAAGCTGTCGCTTTTCAATCAATGGAACCGCAGTCGACAGTGGCAATTCAACCTCTTTTTTCAAAAAATCATCGGCCGAAATATATTTTCCGCCCGAAATACGAGCTATATCACGAAGCAGTTCTTCATTATAATCCGTATTCTGAACCTCCACCCCACCTAAAATCGACAACGCAGACGACGACGCATGGAGCTCTTTGCCCTCCGGTAGCAGTACATGATAATCAAAATGATACACCCCAGATAAAAGTGGCACAAACGATGCCGTATAAGACCCCATTTCTTCCAACGAGGGCTCCAGTTTCATCCTTGTGGTCTTCTGATCCGGCGCCGTTATAACAACCGATGCATCCGCATTCGGAGCCGGCAAAAAATCAATTCCAGAAACTCGAATTTGCAGTCGTACAAGCTCATCCATTACCATTTTATAATTCGGCTGTTCCACAACCTCCAGCTGCGATTTCTGATTAGAGCCCAGCCATGTTAAAAGTAAATTCCAAAAATGCTCATGCAGTTCTTCACCATTTTCTTCCAACATCCGCCAGCGCCACGTTTGGTTAAAACCTAAGTAAACGCATCGCCCGGCACCGTAACTCTGCGCCGCCATCACCGGCGCACCATCCTTCAACTGCAAAATCGTTCGCGCTGCCTTTTTTGCCTTCTCAATCTCAGCTATCGGTACCCCCGCATAAAGCGGCAAACCACGCGATGTATGCAAAATTTTTCCGCCATCACGATTAAAAATCAACGAATCCGTCATTATCAGACTCTGCGAACGTATCCCCGTTTGGCACTTTAAGGATAAAACCGGACATAAATCCTGCAAATCATCCGGCAAAAAAGCGCCTTCTTTCGTCTTTTTTTGTTCCGGCGGAAGACCCATTATCAACAAACCTCCGCCTTTGTTATTGACAAAAGAAATCAACACTTTACGCGCTTTATCAGACATCTGTAGCAAAACCCCAAAATCTGCAATTACACCATCAATATTCGCATAAATTTCAGTCTCTTCCGGAAATCCGGATAACTTCTGCAAAGTTTCTTTCCCTAATCCAAAATTAAAAAAATTCTCTTTTCCCGTTTTGATAATCGCGGAAAGCACAATTTGCTTGTTCTCTTCCATATTCATTTTTAAAAACCGCCATTCCCAATCCATAACAGAACTCAAATATAAAATTCTGAATTGATCTGGCTCATGAATTTGAACCGGCATATAATCGATATCATTGTCCAATTTTTGCGCCTCCGCAGGCGACTCTATCCCTACACTAAGACTGCGCATCCCCGCAATTAACGACGAATGCACAAAATGAACAGTTTCCTCGGCATGCCCCGCAACCGCCAACTGCTGCGTCTGCACTTCCTGCCCATTTTCAGAAAACTTTATCGTCAGCTGTTGTTTATAGTCAAAATCATTGCGAACAACAGCACTCACGGTATACGGCTGGTTTTTAGAAGCAGTCACGGCTCTTTTATTCTTGAAATGAATTTGCACATCAGCACGAACACCCTCATTTCCAATTCCGACACAAGATACAGGAATATTCAATTTTGCAAACTGCTTCGCCACCTCTGTCGGCAAAACTCCGGCATTAGAGCGCCCATCGCTCAAAAGGAGCATCGCGCCAATGGGTTTTGCACCCGGCTGTCCCTTCGCCGCCTTGCGCATCACATCGCCCAAGTTCGAGGTCCCTGGCAAAACGGGCAATTGAGCCTGCGCATCTGGGTATAAAACAGGGTGGATCTGATTGCTGAACCCCTGAAATTCCATCGTGCCGTATTCTGATATAGACTGTATTGACGGACTTGTCAGCAACTTTTGCAGCTGCTGCCTTCGAGAAAAAAGCGCCCCGCGATCCACTCTGTCCATGCTGCGGCTTTGATCCAGTAGCACCGACACCCGAAAAGCCCCCTTCTCCGGCTTTTGCTGAATAATCACCGGCTGCACAAACAACAAAAAAATCAGCAGCAATACTCCACAGCGCAGCCCCTGCAAAAGCAACCGATAGGACCACCGAACTGTTTTTTCAAAATGATGCCACTCCCAAACCACAAAAAAGAACGCGAGAATCAGCCACAGCGCAAGCCATATTCCACTCAAACAAGGTTCACATGTCCATGATATATGCTCAAACATCGCTATTCCTCATGTCCCAAATTCTTAAAATATTCCTGTACCTGATGGCGATATTTTTCCGGTGGGAGTACCTGCGCTCGATTCAGCTCCACTTTTTGCTTCAAATTCATATTCTGTAAATAGTGCATCAATACTGCCGCTGATTTTTTCATCACCTGCAAGGCTGCTCTACCAGCGCCCTCCGAAGACTCTTTTTCAGGATCCGAATTCTGCAGCGCGTCAGAGAGCTCCATTAACTGCCTGTCGTGCAGCTTTTCAGCCAAATTCTGAAGCATTTTCCCCGCAGAATCTTTTTGCTGACCGACCTGCTCTTTCGCCGATTTCTCGTCCGAATCTTTCATTGCTTGAGCAATTTGATCCGCTTTTTTCTGTAATTGTTCCAGCGCTTCCAGAAGTTCCTCACTGCTCATTGGCGGCATTTTACTGGAGCTGCCATGCAGTCCCTGTGCTAACCCAAGAAGAAGATTCGCCGCTGTCTGCTGTGCTTTTTCGGCAGAGTTAAAACGCTTATAGAGCAGCGCATTTTCTGCTTTTTTCTGTTCTTTTTCTAATCCGCGATGCGAACTATCCGCGACGCTTTTAGCAAGCTCTTTCGCAACTTCAGGGTAATCATCCCTTAAAGATTCGGCGGTGTCATTTATTTCCTGCTTGAATTTTTTGGTGATACTGCTCAGCTGTTTTTGCCGTTCTCGCGCTGCTTTTGCCTCTGCGGCAGAGGCACCGCTTGACATCGATCCGGATTTCTGACTTTCAGCCCGCTGAATATCCGAAAGCCGCCCAGCTATTTCCGCGAGTTTTTCAATCTGATTCGCAGATTCTTTTCGAATCGCATTTTCAAGATCACGAATAACGGCCTGCAAATACCCCTGCGCACGCTGGCCATGGATACCACCCACACGCGGGTTACTCTCCAGCAATGCGGCAGTGCCATAATGCATTTCTTCGCCCGCAGAATGCATCCCTGGAACACATCGCGCGCATTCCGCTATGCTTTTTAGCTGATCTTCCAGCGTTTTGTTCTGTGCTTCTAAATTCTGCTGATCCGCGGCTAATTTTTCCGGCAAAGCGTTCCTTTGACTGCAATGGTCATTATGCTCCTGCTGCAGATTTGTCAGGTTTCGAATCTGCTTCAGAATTTTTTCCATCTCTTTTCGTTTTTCGCGTGCCTGTTCCTGCGCATTTTGCTGCTGTTTTTGCCCTTGTTGTTCTTGCTGTTGACTTTGACTCTGTTTCGAATCTTTACCTTGTCCCTGCTGCTGCTTCATACTATTCTTTATCAGCTCATTCTCAATCCAGATCAATTTTGTCAAGGACAATTCTTCGAATGAAAGGCTCTCCTCAAAAAGGCGTTTATCAACTAAATTTGCGGCCTGATCTAAAGCCGTTGAAGATTGTCCAAACACCTCTGGCAGCTTCGTGCCAATTTGTCCATGCGCCATTTCTTTCAGCTTATTCAGTTTTCTTTTCACATCAAGAGCCAGCTCTCGCAAATCGCGCTGCAATTCAAACTGATTTCGTTTCCAGTCCTTCTCCAGTGCATTCATACTATCAAGCGAAAGCCGCATCAATCGTTTATTTTCTGCAATAAGATCGGACACATCAAAGGCCAAGCTCTGCGAAGACTGCCCCTGTGAAGCGTCTTTTTCCAACGAGTCCTTATTCGGTCGAATCGTTAAAAAGAAGATTTCGCTTCGAGCACACTGTTTGTCCGGCACGCAATTATCATAAGCTTCAAAAAAACAGGACAATAAATCGCCGTCCTTCACATTATATTTTGACAAATCCAATACCGCGGTGATTTCTTCCTCCAGTTTTTCTTTTCCGGCGTCACTTTCAAACAGCACAATTTCATGCCACGGGCTCCCCGAAATCAAAAAGCGGAAACGGACTTTTGAGACCCCAAAATCATCCCCAACAAAAAGATGCGGATAAACAGAATCACCAAGCTTTACCACACTGTCCGGCGCGGGTTCCTGAACCTCGATAACGGGCGGCAAATCCGGAATTACGGTTACGTTAAAACTCTTATAATTTGCCGAATGCCCCGCCGCATCCTGCAGGCTCAATGCAAAACTTGCTTTTTCATGCAGGAGGCTAAAAAAAGTATGCGGACTTTCTGGGCTTCTTTTCAAAACCTTGTCATTCTTTTTCAAAGTCGCAGACACATCATCCGGAGTTTCAAACTCCAAGCTAAGTTCTGTACCCGAAACGACTTCGATATCCTGCATTTCATCCCAGGTTTGCACGTTTTTTTTCGTATAAGCCGGCGCCCGTGCCCTTAATTTCAGTTTTTTGAATTCCGGTGGAACATAGATACCAATTTCGTGCCACTCACTTTTCAAGGACGGCGTGCAAATGCGGAAACTCTGAAGTTCCGTCATATCATAAAAGGTAAAAACAGAGGCCCCTGTTTGAGAATTTGTCATAAGCAATCTGCTCTGCACACCAGCAATATTTCGGACTTCGATTTCAGCCTTTTTCTCCCAGCGGACAATATTTGCAGCAATACGCACATCACTATGAATCGGAAATTCACGCGGGGAGGACTGAATTTGAATTCCGGACCGCACACCACGGCAAAAATCCTGCAACGCAAAATACGCCTTCGGTAAAATAGTACTCGAGCACAACACAATGATCCATACAAGTGCCGCCCATAAGAACTTGCTAAAAGTGCCACGCCACGAAAGCTGAGCCGCAAAAACCCCCGATAAAAAAAGACTGTCATCGCCATATTTTTGCTGCATTTTAGAAAGCAGCAGCTTTTCCATCGGCCGCAATTCTTCCAAAGACTGCTTGCGCTCCAACTCGATGGCCGCAATATAAGAATCCCGCAATTCCGGATGCGCATTCTCAACCGCAACAGCCGCTTTGGTAAACTCTTTCGCCCCCAGGTCCTTGCGATACAAAAAACAACAAAAAAACAACAAATCAATCAAAAGAAAAAGAACAACCGCCGAAATCGTCAACGCCGAGGATTCCTGTAAACCAAAAAAATGCTCCCATAATCCGGAAATCAGACATAAACATCCCGCAAATAAAAAAGACATCGCTATATGACAAAAAAACTTCCGACGACGGCAAGCTTTCTCGATTAAATGTAATTTCTGCGATAATGAATATTGAGCCATGAAAAAAAATAAATTTAAAATTGATAAAGAGATAAAACTAAAAAAAAAATTATACCATCAACACTGCCACCTCTTTATAATGGCTTTAACACATTGAAAAGAAGAAACAACGATCCTACAAAAGTTGCATCATCGCTGTAATCTTTAACTACATCCGTTCCCGGACACGTTGCAAAATAGCGTTCGTTGAAGAATCATGCCGCAACGCAGTGCCCTTCGGCACATTCAAATCCTTGAGAATTTCAGCCGCCAAAACTTTGCCAAGCTGCACACCCCATTGATCAAAAGAGAAAATATTCCATAAAACGCCTTGCACAAAAATCTTATGCTCATAAAGAGCCATCAAAATACCCAACATCCGCGGGGTTAATTCATCCGCCAATAACGTATTAGTCGGCCGATTCCCCACAAAAGTCTTCTGTGCAGCCAAGTTGTCATCAATCTCTGGATCTTCGGCCTTCACTGCTTCCGTCGTTTTTCCAAATGCCAGCGCTTCCGTCTGAGCAATAAAATTAGCAAGCAATTTCTGATGATGATCACTGATCGGCGTCTGTGAACGACAAAAACCGATGAAATCAGCAGGTATCATTTTCGTGCCCTGATGAATCAACTGGAAAAAACTGTGCTGACTATTCGTGCCCGGCTCCCCCCAAATGATCGGCCCAGTCTGCCACGTAACACGATTACCATCCTGATCAACCGACTTGCCGTTACTCTCCATGTCAACTTGCTGTAAATGCGCCGAAAAACGATGCATCGCCTGATCATACGGCAAAATCGCTTCCGTTTGCGCTTCAAAATAATTGTTATACCAAATTCCAATGAGTGCCAATACCACCGGCATATTTTTCTCAAATGGCGTCGTACGAAAATGCTCATCCATCGCATGAAAACCTTCGAGCATCTTTATAAAATTTTCGGGACCAATCTCAAGCATAATCGGTAGTCCAATCGCCGAGCACATCGAATACCGACCACCAACCCAATCCCAAAATTCAAACATATTATCAGGGTCAATACCAAAATCTTTAACGCCTTTGGCATTCGTAGAAACGGCAACAAAATGACGCGCGATGGCGCCCCTGCTGGCAAACGCCTTCAAAATCCAATCTCGAGCGCTATTTGCATTCGTCATCGTTTCCAATGTTGTAAATGTCTTAGATGCCACAATGAACATCGTTTCTTCCGGATCCATATTGCGCAGCGTATCGGCCATATGATAGCCATCCACATTAGATACAAATTCCACGCGAAGGCGGCGCAATGCAAAGGACTTCAATGCCTCGCAAGCCATCTTCGGTCCTAAATCCGACCCACCAATCCCGATATTCACAATATTGCGAATCGGTTTGCCCGTATAGCCAAGCCACTCCCCAGAGCGTACTTTACGACTGAATTCAGTCATATGGTCTAAAACCCGATTGACTTCCGGCATAACATTCACGCCTTTTACTTTAATCGGTCGATCCGAACGATTCCGTAACGCGATATGCAAAACAGAACGATTCTCCGTTTTATTAATCGGATAGCCATCGAACATTTTACAAATTGCTTCTCCCAAATGAGCTTCGCGCGCCAATTTAAAAAGCAGCGTCAGGGTTTCATCCGTTATGATATTCTTTGAAAAATCAAGATAAAGATCTTCAAACTCTAAATTAAATTTTTCTGCCCGATTCAGATCTGCTGCGAACAATTCTGTCAGGGTATATTTTTTAATTTGCTGAAAATGCTTATCCAGCGCTTTCCATGCTTCTTTATTCGGAATAGAACTCATCGTATAATCTCCTTACAAAATCAGAATTAAAAAACGGCAAAAAAACTCTGCGCGTACCGTTTCATAATGTAATACCGCATCCCCTCTATGCCTAAAAAAAAAACATTTAATCCTTATAATTTTTACTTCACGCATTCCATGGCTTCTTAGCGCCATTTCAAAGCAAAAAAAAGCTGCCCCATTTCAACACCGGCAAAAAGGTTCTTGCAAACTCCAATAATATCAGAGCCGAAAATATAAAAAAAACAAGGATAAAGACGTCACCAAGATAACCAATGGTTGAAATCAAAAACGACGCACGTCCGTGCGTCGCTACGAGAAAATCTTCAAAATAACGTGATGTTTGAATTATTGTAGGGGCAACCCTTGTGGTTGCCCTTTTTCGGTCGTGTCGCATTTTATTGGGTAACCACATCATTATTATTTTGGGCGACCACAAGGGGCGCCCCTACGATTTCTAATAT
>JBAYAV010000074.1:0-10469 GCA_041669565.1 Lentisphaeria bacterium | reverse complement strand
TTATACACCTCAACATCCGGCTGGCAAACAGTGCAAGTAAACAAAGCGCCTCTTACAATCAGCGTTCCAGAATACACCATCGAAGCCGATGAAAACTTGCCAGACTTCAAAATTCAATACAGCGGATTCGTCAATAGTGATACAGAAAGCTCTCTTTTGACTCCCGTAATCTGTCAATGCGAAGCCCAAAACAGCAGCACTTGCGGAGACTTCTCCATTCAGCTCACGGACACAGATGCGGCAAACTACACCATTCACTACTCCAATAATATTCTGCATATTACACCCATTCTACTTCAGGCATCCAATAACAACACACCCATTACCATAAACTACGGAACATCCCTTGAAAATTGCACCCCAAAACAAATCGTAACATGCAACAACAACGCTGATGTTCCCGGAACCTTTACTTGGAAAAATCCAGAAATGATTCCAAATGCCGGAACTTATAATGCCGAGTGGATTTTTTCACCAAAGAACAATCCAGAAAAATATAGTCCACTTACCGGAACTCAATTAATCAACATTGAACCAACTGAAATTACGATAACAGCAATCAATCAGACACAACTTTACGGAAATTCAGAAAAAGAGCTGCTCTATGAACAGTCAAACAATGTAAATATCAATGCCGTTACCCTTACCGGAACATTAGAACGCGAACCTGGAAAAAACGCCGGTACCTATCAAATCACCCAAGGTTCCCTTGCCTGCTCTGAAAACCACACCATCCATTTTGCCCCGGCAATTTATGTCATTACCAAAAAAGAACTCACTGTTATACCAGAACATGTTGACAAAAAATACCATGAAACCGATCCAGAATTAACCTTTTCTTTATCGGAGCCCCTATCTTACAACGACACCATTTCAGGCACCCTGACGCGCACCGCGGGCGAAGAAATCGGTGAGTATCCATTTTCCTTGGAAAATCTTATCTACAGCAATAATTATATTCTTCACTTATCCACACCATCCTTTTCGATTCACACCTACACCTTGGAGCTACA
The DNA here is from genome assembly GCA_041669565.1 of Lentisphaeria bacterium. Classification (GTDB taxonomy): domain Bacteria; phylum Verrucomicrobiota; class Lentisphaeria; order Oligosphaerales; family Oligosphaeraceae; genus JBAYAV01. The sequence goes on along the minus strand of JBAYAV010000074.1, from coordinate 9,456 downwards.
CGCAGATTTTCTGCAAAAATCATATGGCCGAACAGATCCGGGACTCACCTGGAAATGCACCCAAAAAGAACTCCCGAATGATGTCCATTTTACCGGCTATCTAACGCGCGAAGCCGGTGAAAATACAGGAAGCTATTCCATTACACAAGGATCCCTGACCTGCTCCAACAATTATTTGATATCTTTTGTTCCTGCTTCCCTTACAATAAATCCACAAAAAATCAACATCCAAGTTTCTGCAGCAGAAAAAAACTACCTGGAAAAAGATCCGGATTTCGAATACACGATCGTTTCAGGGACTCTTTGTTCAGGAGATGCAATTTCCGGAAAACCATCGCGCGCCCCCGGTGAAGATGTCGGCACCTATGCGATGACAGCCGGCACCCTGAATATTTCCCAAAACTATGAAATATCAGTCCAGGAAAACAACTTTACCATCATCCCGAAACAAATTAAAATCGCAATCCAAGACCAAAGCAAATATCAGGGCGAAACAGATCCCGAATGGACCTGGTCACAAACAGACTATTCCCTAAATATGAAAGATATTAATGCAGACATCACACTCCAAAGAGATTTGGGAGAAACCCCCGGAAACTATGCCATCAATTCCATTCATCAGAGTTGCTCCAAAAACTACCAAATGAATATCCTCGCCGGAAATCTGATCATAAAACCAGCAACATTTCTCGCAAAAAATATCAGCACCCAAAACATCCACTATGGACAGCCCTTAGAAAAATCCGTTATCTCCGGAAACATAATCTACACAAATGGAAACATCCAACAAGCCGGAACGTTCACTTGGGAAAACCCCGATAAAATTTTAAATGCCGGAGAACATACTCAAAACTGGTGCTTTACTCTTCTCGATGCCCCAGAACAAAAAATTACGGGAGAAACAATCGTCACCGTACTCCCCAAAAGCATTACCGTAACCGCCTTACAAGAGTCTAAAATCTATGGAGACGAAGACCCACTTTTACAATATGAAGTCAATGACGATGATTTTGTCGAAGACGACACCGTCATTACGGGTCAACTCGAGCGCATTGCAGGAGAAAAACTGGGCGCCTATAAAATTGGAATCGGATCACTGTCTTTTGGAGATAATTATAGTATTGATTTTATCAACAACTACTTGTCTATCTATCAATCCATTATCTATATTAATCACAGCTGGAAAGATCAATATCAGCCTTTACAAAATTTTTCATGGGAAGGAAAAACATATACCTATGAGGTCAATGCATGGGACAATTTAGAGGATGCTGCCCCATACTGCCAGCCCGGCGGAACGATCATTCTTGCCCCAGGAGATTACGGCACATCCCAAAATCAGTGGGTCTTTTCTGAAAGTCTGGAACTGCTCGCAGAGTCTCCTAATACGGTTTTCTTTACCCAGCCTATGCAATTTGGTGGCACAAATTGCACGCAATTAGTTTTAACAAACCTGGATATTGTAATATCCGAAGAAAATAATACAATCGCGTCAGCGCTGCAAATCCTCGGCGGCACGCAAAATGCAGAACTAAGTCATCTCACCATTGAATCTCTACAAAATGACGCACTGCTGCTATCCGGCGTTTCCCATTTTTCCGGAAACCAGTGCCATTTCAGCGCTCCTCAGGGGGCCTGCCTTAAAATTGTACCCGACTATAATGATAATTTCCCAAACGACAATATCCGATTTACAGAATGCTGCTTTAATGAAAGCCAGAACCGCAACGATCCGCAATCCTATGTAGAATTATATGACGATATAAACCCCGAAATCCATTATGCCCTCCCCATTATATCCTCAACATTTAATCAACAAACGATCACACACGAAACCTCCGATACGGATATTTTAGAAATAAAAGAGAATATCTGCGATGCAAAATCACCCCTTCCAAACACAAAAACAACCGTCTTTCTAAAAGAAGAAATAATCAATTGCACCTTTGACTCAGAATCAGAAATTTCTGAAATAACCCATATATTCACAATGGGACTCGATGAAATCACAACAAATCCCCAAGATTATACATTCAATCTTACAATATCAGATCTTGACGGAAATATCAAAATTCAACAAGTAGTCTCGCCAGATAGCAAACAAGAAATCGGCATCGATGTCTCAAGACTGAATGTTGGAAATTATAAAGTATCCACCACATTGCTATCACCGTTAAAAGATTACTGCTATCAAAAAATTGCCTATGAAAACAACACCCTAAAACGCATGCCACCAGAATCAATAGACTACATAGAAGTCGTAACAGACCCCGAAAATCTTGAAAACCTCCCCGCGGGAACACCCATTCAAGTTTCGATGACAGCCTACTATCAAATCTATCAATGGGATATTACCAATGACCCCGAAATAAAAATCATAAAAAGAGCCGATCTAAAAAAAACAATTGTCGATCAAAAAATATATCTGTCTGCCACTAAAAACGGTGAATATTCCGCTACAATATCCTACAAAGATTTTGAATATAATTTGAATATGTCCTTTACGTATCTAGAAGAATCTTCCTATACCCAACTGGATGCCAAAGAAATCCTCACAATGGGCGAATTCTATCTGTATCAATTCTTGTTCTATGACAAATACTACAATAAAACAGATGACTATATCGTAAAAGTTGAGTCTTCCGACCCTGAATACTGCTATCCCATCCATAATTCAATACTTATTGATATCAATGCGCCAATTACGTCAACAACCATTACTCTTACGTCTAAAAATAACCACAAAATCGTCCTAACCCAAAAATTGATCTCCCCCGGCTATAACTGGAACTTTGACTGGTATATAAAACCCGACATAACAGATAATCAGCAAAGTTACAATGTCTATAATGCAGCAAATGAACTCCTTCAATATGATGATGTTCACTATACCATCAATTATGAATACAAGGATATCTATTATTATTATCTCAACGATTATTATAACTTGTGCAAAGCCTACAGCTATGAAAAAAAGGCTTATTTCTTTTATATCGATAATCTAACTTTCGAATCCCCTGCGGTCGACTACCGATATCTTTACACCCCCTATGGCCTTGAAACTGCACAATTCATCACAAAAGAAAGAGATAATTTTAATTTCCCCGACGATCCAATCTATATGATCGCAAATATGAAAAATGATCACAGCGAATTCTATTTCATTAAAAAATCACGTTTTCTGTACTACCGAGAAAATGGCATCGAAAAATATTAATCAAAAAAATACCCGTTTATTAAACTCGAAAGACACGGCAAAAAATCGCGATCGCTTGCCGTGTCTTTCAACAACCTTTCCAGCGTGCACTCTTTGATAAAGACCACCAGTATTCTATAAATCTTTCCTGATTTCACAATAAGGAAATCCATTATGACACTTACGTCAATAGCCCATCTTTCCGTCAATGAACGACCGCGAGAAAGGCTACAACGACTTGGCACAGACGCTTTAAGCAATCGAGAACTCCTGGCAATTATTCTCCGCAATGGCACCCAAAAATTTCCCGTACTCGAATTGGCAAATCAAATCTTGACGCATTTTTCTGGGAGTCTAAATCAACTCGCGGCAGCCGACCCAAAAGAACTTCAAAAAATACCCGGCATCGGAATCGCCAAATCCATGGAACTCCATGCCGCCTTCGCCCTCGCATCCAGAATGACGCAGGAACAGGCAAATCGCAGAACAAAAGCAAATTCACCCGACGCCGTAGCCGAATACATCCGCGAAAAGGTCCGCTTCGCCCAACAAGAAGAATTTCACGTAATCACTCTTAATGCACGCCACGAAATCATCCGCAGCGAAAAAATCACCCAGGGCCTGATTGACCGCAGTCTCGTCCATGCCCGCGAAGTCTTTCGCACCGCCATTCGCGAAAACAGCATGTCCATCATTATTGCTCATAACCACCCATCCGGAAATCCGCTGCCTTCCAATGCGGATATCCTGATTACCGAACAGCTGTTTTATGCCGGAAAAATTATCGACATTCAACTTCTGGATCATCTTATTATCGGAGAGCAAAGTCACGAATTTCCGAAAGGATTTTATAGCTTTAAAGAACATCATATAAGACCCTTCACCCAAAAAAATGATATTCCCCAAAAAACAAAAAAAACAAAATGATTTAAGGGGCTGTAAAAAAATTAACTTGACAATTTGCCGAAAAAATCGTGATTTGATTTTGGGGCCGTCAACGAGGAGCATACCCTTAGGTATGTGACGAGGTTGGCGGCACAAAAAGCATTCACGAGAATCAGGCAAATGTAAAGGTTATTTCTGAACAGCCCCTAAGCACTGAAAGAATCCCCGATCATGCTTCGAAACGATTCTTTTTTTCTTGAAAAATACTATTACTACATCATATTAACTATACTACCGTACAAGGGGCTGATTTATCATTGAATTGAAACTTTGTATTTCCAAAATTGATGGCACAAACAAAAAAAACAGGTATTTTTATGGTTTCAGATTTATATTTAAAAGATTTCGTTGACCGCAAAGCCATGGAAGAAATCCAGCTCAAACGACTGCGCGATACTCTCGAACGCGTCTATCAAAAGTCCGAGTTCTATAAACAGGCTTTCGATCGCATCCGCGTGAAACCATCCGATTTAAAAAAATTATCCGATTTGGCAAAGTTTCCTTTTACTCAAAAAACAGACCTTCGCAACCACTATCCCTATGGCCTGATTGTTGTGCCAATGAAAGACATTGTCCGAATTCACGCCTCTAGCGGAACAACCGGAAAACCAACCGTCGTGGCCTACACCAAACAAGATATCAACAACTGGGCCGAAACCGTCTGCCGCGCTTTTGCAACCGACGGCGTTACCGAAAACGACATTATCCAAGTTGCCTATGGCTATGGTCTCTTCACGGGTGGTTTCGGAGCCCATTACGGTGCTGAAAAACTCGGCGCTGCTGTCGTCCCCATGGGCGGGGGTTCCACCCAAAAACAACTGATGCTTATCCAGGATTTTAAATCATCGGTCATCTGCTGTACGCCATCCTTCTTTATTCATGTGATTGAAGAAGCTGAAAAAATGGGCCTGGACTTACATAACACACAACTCCGCAAAGGATTTTTCGGAGCTGAGCCATGGACAGAAAACATGCGCCAATATATTGAAAAGCACACCAACATCGAAGCTTATGACATCTACGGCTTATCCGAAATAACAGGCCCCGGCGTTTCAGTGGACTGCCCCGCTCACGCTGGGCTGCATATTTTCGAAGATCATTACTACCCAGAAATAGTCGACCCCAAAACGGGCGAAGTCAAAGCCCCTGGCGAAGAAGGCGAGCTGGTGTTTACCACCATTACCAAAGAAGGCATGCCGCTCATTCGCTATCGTACCCACGATATCACTCGCCTGCACTATGAAAAATGTGACTGTGGCCGCACACTTGTACGAATGGATAAAGTCAATCAGCGCAGTGATGACATGCTTATTATCCGCGGAGTCAATTTGTTTCCAACACAGATTGAGAGCGTTCTACTTAGTGTCAAAGGCACCGAACCACACTATCAGTTATTCGTTACCCGCGAGGGCGCTTTAGATCAATTGGAGGTTAAAGTGGAAATTACACCACTTGTCTTCGACGATGAAGTTAAAACACTGGAAACTCTACGAACTGAAATCAAGCTTAAAATCAAACAGTTAATCGGTTTAAACGCTAAAATAACTTTAGTCGAACCGGGAACTATCGAACGTAGTTCTGGAAAAGCGAAACGCGTGATTGATTTACGCCAAAAATAAAGGAGTCTGCTATGAAAATTCGTCAACTTTCTGTTTTTCTTGAAAATCGTTTAGGCCGTCTGGCGGGCGTGACTAAAATTTTAGGGGATAATGACATCAATATCCGCGCATTATCGGTGGCAGATACCACCGGTTTTGGCATCCTGAGACTCATTGTCGATGATATTGAAAAAGCAGAAGCGTGCCTGCTCGAGAAAGAAATTGTTTGCCGCGTCAACAAAGTAGCTGTTGTAGCCGTTGACAATCATCCGCGCGGTCTGTCCAAAGTTCTGAATATCCTGCATGCTTCCAGCATCAACATTGAATATATGTATGCCATTGCCGAACCATGCTGCGATTCTTCCCTGATGGTTTTCCGCTTCACAGAACCCGAACGCGCTACCGCGGTTCTCAAAGCCGCGGATATTTCAACCCTTCAGGAAAGCGATTTATTTCAAGAATAAAAAGATATGCTTGCACCCATACCCCAAACACTTATGGATGCAGGATTCTTTTCCCCCGTTTAAATAAATCAGAATCAAATCGTCCATTGCGAAAGTTCAATATGGCATTCCCTACTAAAAAAGCACTCATCACTGGAATCACCGGTCAAGATGGTTCTTATTTAACAGAGTTATTACTCGAAAAAGGCTATGAGGTTCATGGTACAATTCGCCGTTCCAGTACCTTTAATACCCATCGAATCGACCACCTCTATCGCGACCCCCACTTAGATGACGTGCGGCTCTTTCTGCATTATGGCGACTTAACCGATTCGAGTAACTTAAATCGCCTTATTGAAAAAATAAACCCGTGCGAAATTTACAACTTAGGCGCCCAAAGCCATGTAAAAGTATCTTTTGAGGTTCCAGAATACACCGCCGATACCGACGCCCTTGGCGTTTTACGCATCCTTGATGCAATCAAAGATACCGGCATCCATTCACGCTTCTATCAGGCATCCACCTCCGAATTATTCGGCAATGCAAAAGATTTTCCACAAGACGAAGAAACACCACTACATCCACGCAGTCCCTATGGCGTCGCAAAACTATACGGTTACTGGATTACTCGAAATTATCGCGAGGCTTACCATATTCACGCTTCGAATGGAATTCTCTTTAACCACGAATCCCCTCGACGCGGCGAGACGTTTGTAACCCGAAAAATCACGATGGGCGCCGCCCGTATCCACCGCGGTCTTCAGGATTGTCTCTATATGGGGAATATCAACACCAAACGAGACTGGGGATACGCTAAAGATTACGTAAAGATGATGTGGCTGATGCTGCAACAACCCGAACCCGATGATTATGTTATCGCCACTGGCGAAACCCATACCGTGCGCGAATTCATTGAAAAATCCTTCGCTTGCATCGGTCATAAAATCATCTGGCAGGGCGCAGGCGTAAATGAAACAGGCATGGATCAGACCAGCGGAAAAACAGTAATCCGCATTGACCCTCGTTATTTTCGCCCATCCGATATCGATGCGTTATTAGGAAATGCCACAAAAGCTCTCAAAAAGTTAAAATGGAAACCAAGCGTCTCTTTTGACCAACTCGTACAATTAATGACCGAAGGCGATCTCCGCCTTCTGGATCACCCCGGCTATAAAATTGGATTCTAAACCAATGAACAAAAAGGATAAAATTTTTATCTGCGGGCATCAAGGGATGGTCGGTAGCGCCGTAACTCGCAAATTTGCAGCGGAAGGCTACACAAATATTCTGAAACGAACCCACAAAGAACTGGATCTCCGCAATCAAAATGCCGTCCAAAAATTCTTTGATTCCGAAAAACCGGACTACGTTATATTAGCGTCCGCAAAAGTGGGCGGAATTATGGCTAATAAAACGCACCCCGCTGAATTTTTACTGGAAAATCTTGAAATTCAAAATAACGTCATTCAACAAAGCTATCAGCACCATATAAAAAAATTATGCTTTTTGGGATCCAGCTGCATCTACCCCCGTCAGGCTCCTCAGCCAATCAAAGAAGAGTACCTGCTTACCGGCCCACTGGAACCAACAAATGAGGGCTACGCCATAGCAAAAATCGCCGGCTATAAATTATGCCGCTACCTCACTCAACAATACGGCTTCCAAACAATCAGTCTGATGCCTTGCAATCTATATGGCACAAACGATACCTATGACTTAAAAAACGGACACGTCTTTCCGGCTTTGATTCAGCGCTTTGTGACCGCTGCAAAAGAAAAAAAGTCCAGCGTAACCCTCTGGGGAACCGGCCAGCCACTGCGCGAATTCCTCCATGTCGATGATGTCGCAAACGCCGTCTTTTTCTTTATGCAAAATCATCACGATTCGAAAGTTATCAACCTGGGCTATGGCAGCGATCTCTCTATTCAAAACTTCGCCCAAAAAATCGCTCTCGCCGCCGGCTATACCGGAAAAATCCTATGGGATTCCAGTAAACCCGATGGAATGTACCGAAAGTTATTAGACTCAAGCTACGCCAACAGCCTCGGCTGGAAACCGCAAATTTCACTCGAAGACGGCATCCGACGCACCATTCTTGAATATCAAAATCATTTGTAAAAACACCCTATCCTTTTGCAAACCATTCCTTCTGCCAAGCCTATAACGAATTTTCACCAGCGGGGTTTTCCCCATGCCGCGAAGAAAAAAAAGAGACGCACTTATGTGCGTCTCTTCCGATCCTCAAACATTGCCTATCTTGGCAACTTAGAAGCTGTAAAAAAATGAACTTGACAATTTACCGAAAAAACCATGATTTGATTTTGGGGCCGACGACGAGGAGCATACCCTCAGGTATATGACGAGGTTGGCGACACAAAAAGCATTCACGAGAATCAGGCAAATGTAAAGATTATTTCTGAACAGACCCTTATTATTTAACTTACCAATTTTCACCCAGCAGTTCAAAATAGGCTTGCGGATGAAGACATGCCGGACATTCCTTCGGGGCTTCTTTTCCAACATGAAGATACCCGCAATTGCGACAACGCCAAACAACAACATCGCCTCTTTTAAACACAATTTCATCATCGATATTACTTGCTAAATCACGATAGCGTTTTTCATGCTGTTTTTCTGATATACAAATATGCTCCCAGCATTCTGCAATTTTAATAAAGCCTTCTTCACGGGCAATCTTTGCAAAAGACGGATAAAGCTCATACCATTCTTCTTTTTCACCATCCGCGGCTGCCTCTAAGTTTTTGCGGGTAGAATCAATAACTCCAGCGGGAAAAGACGCCGTAATTTCTACCGTGCCGCCCTTTAAATATTTGAAAAAACGCTCGGCATGCTCCTTTTCCTGATTAGCCGTTTCTGTAAAAATATCAGAAATTTGCATAAAGCCGTCTTTTTTTGCACGACTGGCAAAAAAAGTATAACGATTTCTTGCTTGTGATTCGCCCGCAAAGGACTTCATTAAATTTAATTCCGTTTTACTGCCTTTTAATTCCAGCATTGTATACTCCCTCGTATTCTATTTGTTTTTTTATTCTTTCAACCTTATGTCATTCATGGGAAACACCCCCTAGAAGAACATCCTATAAAAATGTACTTCCGATTAAAAAAATTGCAAATTTTAATATTGGTTTTACAGCCTTGCGTAATCAAATTTATCATTTTTAATCTGTCTTTTCTTCCATTTGCATTCTCAGAATTTTGACATAGATTACCTATTGGTCGTTCCTGTCCAGCTTTTCCACAACTTTATATATTT
>JBAYAV010000073.1:0-10513 GCA_041669565.1 Lentisphaeria bacterium | reverse complement strand
TGTTAGATATTGATCCTTTGCGTTTTAAGGTTTGTAAAGAAAAAGTACCCGAAGCAAAGGATGTTCCGGAGTACATGGCCGATCAATTTGATAAAATGCTTGAGGAGCAGAAGCCGGATGTCTTAATTGTAACTTGTATGGATTGTTTCCATGCCAGTTATATTATTCGTGGTCTTGAGCACGGTCTTGATGTTGTTAGTGAAAAACCGATGACTACAAACACGGAAGATGCGTTGAAAGTATTGGCAGCGGAAGATCGTTCCAAGGGAAAACTTATCTGTACTTTCAATTATCGCTATAATCCTGTTCATAGCAAAATTCGTGAACTTGTTTTTGATGGGAAAATTGGCCGCCCCACGCATGTTGATTTGAATTGGTATATTGATATTAAGCATGGTTCCAGCTATTTTAATCGTTGGAACCGCATGCGTAAAAATTCTGGTAGTCTTTCCATTCACAAAGCGAGTCACCATTTTGATTTGGTTAATTGGTGGATCAGCGGTATTCCGGAGCAAGTTCATGCATTTGGGGCTTTGAATCATTATGGTCCAGAGGGGCTTTTTAATCCGTCTAAAAAGGATGGCCGTCATTGTGATGAGTGCTCGGAGCATTTAGATTGCGCTTACAAAATGCGTTGGGCAACGAGAAATTCTAAAATGTTTGTTGCGGATGATCATATCAACGCATTTGAAACAAAGGAAAAGCTCTTTACTGATTATCGTCCGGATATGTGCATTTTTGATTCTGAAATTGACATTCAGGATACAATTGTTGGTGATGTTAAATATAAGAATGGCGTTTTGCTGAGTTATTCTGCTAATTTTTCAACGCCTTATGAGGGCTATCGTCTCGCTATTAACGGAACGAAAGGCCGTTTGGAAAGCATGGAATTTGGCGGTGCCGGTGGCGCAAGTCTGCCGCCTCCTTTCGAAGGCTCGCAGTTCGTTGACTATTTCCCGATTTTCGGTGGGCGTGAACGCGTTCATGTTCCGACAAATGATGGTGGTCACGGCGGGGGTGATCCTTTGATTTTGGAAGATATCTTTATTGGTGAAGATCCTCACAGAAAATTTGATATTCTAGCAAAATCTGAGGATGGTTTGCGTGCCATCGCGATTGGTGATGCAGTTTATAAATCCATCACAACTGGTGGTGTTAAAGATCTAACCAGCTTTATGCGTTGATAACGGAAAAAGTTATCATAAAAGTTGTATGAGAAAAGAACCCCCTTTGATTTTAATTAAAATCAGAGGGGGTTTTTGGGTATAGTAATATTCTTCTTTTTGTCTGATCAAAAACTACACTTCGCTTTCTACAGCGGTGTGTTTTTCGAAATATCAGGTGATCCGCAAAAATAGCATAAAGATATGATTGTAATAAGCACGTTCAAGGGTACTGTATAAAGAGTGTAACGTATTTTATTTTTACAAGGAGCTTTAGAGATGATGAAAAAATTATGTCTGCTTATGTTAATTGCCGTGATATCAGGATGTAGTACAAAACCAATTGAAAGGAAGAATCCGATGGATAAAAATGATATTTATAAGATAAAAATAACAACGATTACCGGTGAACCAGCTTCGCTGGCTGATTATAAAGGCAAAACGATACTTATTGTTAATACAGCAAGTAAGTGCGGTTTTACAAAACAATATGACGGTTTGCAAAAATTGTATGAAAAATATAAAGATCAGGGATTCATTATTTTAGGATTTCCCGCAAATAATTTTCTGCATCAGGAGCCTGGAACAAACACAGAGATTGAAAGCTTTTGTAAATTGAACTACGGGGTGTCGTTCCCAATGTTTGAAAAAATTGATGTAAAAGGGGAAAATATATGCCCCCTTTACGAATATTTGACAAGTAAAACAACGAATCCGGAGTTCGGTGGCAAAATATCATGGAATTTTAATAAATTTTTAATCGCAAAAGATGGAACAATTGTAAATCGATTTGGTTCTATGGTTAAGCCTGAAAGTAATAAAATAAAGGATGCAATAGAAGCGGAACTGAAGAAGTAACTTGCTTCCATTAGAGGAAAGCAGAGTCGGCCTTTTCTACTACAAATAACGTGTCCTTTATAAAATGATTCGGCTTGTTTTTAAGCGCATCTTTTATCTTTTCTTTATCAATAAGATGATCGATGCGCTCTTATTTTTTTATCGCGTTGTCATAAATAATTTTATTGGGAAGAGCCGGAAGGGGCTCCTGATGATCCATCGCATCTAGAAGATCGGCTTCTGCGTCTTCATCGGCCCACCAGTAATCAATGCTTTCCGAGCTGTATTTACCGATGATCGTCTTTGGCGTGCCGAATTTATTCCAGTACAGCATGCGGGTATAATTAATATTCCAAAGCAGAATATAGGGAAATTGGCGCGTGAGAATGGCGTCAATCTGGCGACAGATTGCGTGGCGTTTATGGACATCGAATATGCTTTTCTGCTGTTCAATATACGCATCTACTTTTTGATCTATAAATCCACAGACATTTTGACTCCCGGGCGTATTTGCCTGAGCGGAACTCCAACTGTATTCGGGATCCTTGAAGAGACCCGCTCCCCAGGAAAGCCAAGTCATGTCGAAACTGAAACTGTCCATGTCTTTGGACCATGCCGCCCAGTCTTTGTTCTGTATATTCATCTGGATGCCACATTTTTTTAAATTTTCATTAAAGGCAACTAGGTATTTTTCTGTACTGGAATTTCGGGAGAGAAAGGAAAAGACAAAGGGCTCTCCGTTTTTTTCCATCCTTCCGGTATTTGGATTCATTTTCCAGCCGGCTTCTTGTAACAACTTTTTTGCTTTGGTTGGATTGAAGGAAAGAACTGGATTTGTGCATGGCGTATCGGCACTATAAAGATCTTCCCAGTACGATTTATGCAGAAAGTACTGATTGTGCATCATGGTGCGATTTAACATGTCCCGATCTAACAGGCAGGCCATCGCCTCGCGCACCTTGACGTCGTTGAAGGGCGCATGTCGCATATTCATGGCAAAACCTTGAAGACCGACTGGCCGATGGTTGTAAATGGCCTGTTTGACAATCCAATTTTTGCGGACTGCTTCTATTTTATTTTCAATTTGGTGCCAATGACTGGCGGTATAAATTGGGAAAACATCAATCTCGCCCTTTTTAAAAGCCGAAAAAGCATTCTCGCGGTCTTCAAAAAAACGGTACTTGATTTCATCAAAATTATAAAGACCCTGCTGGTTTGGCCACTTGGCACGCCACCAGTCCGGCCGACGTGCCATGGTGATGAATTGCCCATCCTGTAATTCTTTTATGCGATAGGGCCCCGATACAACAGGAAATTTGAAGTTGATCTTGGTGAAATCCTTGCCAGCAAAAATATGTTTGGGAAGAATGGCAAAACCACCGGCCGCACCAAGATTTTGCCAGTGCAACTTTTTCGCGTGAAAGCGTATCGCTTTGCCGTGATCAACAATCACCGGCGGTTCTAGTCGATCAAGACTGAGTTTGTGTGGACCGGTTAAATTGGCGGGGTTGGTAATCGCCTGATAGGTCCAAACAACGTCTTCAACTGTTATGGGTTTGCCATCAGACCAACGCGCTTCTGGATCAAGCCAGAAGGTGAAATCCATTTTGTCGGCAGAGAGGCTCCATTTTATGGCAAGACAACGGTCGTATTCTAATGTTTGCGAGTTGAGATTGAGCAGCGACTCATACATCGCATCGAATATCTGGGAGCTTATGGTGTCACTGGCAAGATAATAATTCAGACTTTTCGGTGAGGGACCGATATATTCTGTAATGCTGCCGCCCTTTACCGCGTTGGGGGACGCAATGGGGTCGGGTTCGTTGATACAGCTGTTGACAGGATAGAACTCCTGTGCTACAGCAAGGATCGCAATGAGGCAGTAAAAAATAATTGCTTTTCGAAAGAACATCTTTCTTACTTTCCCGTTTGAACGCATTCGATTGGAAGAAAATATAATTTTCCGGGCTCAAGGGTGACGGATCCCGGAGAGATAAGCCCTTCTAGATGCAATGTTTTTTCGGGGGCTTTCATGGATAACAGGATGTCCCACAGTTTTGTGTTGTAGGAAAGGCGTACAACAGAGGCATGGGGAGCATTACTAAGTTCACGCGCCTTTTGTACCGCATCACTGAAATAACCCAGTTGGTCAACGAGACCGAACTGTTTGGCACTCGTGCCGGACAGAACGCGACCATCACCAAAATCAGATTGGGCAATTTCTTGTGGGGTGTTATAAGTTTTGCGGCCATTTGAGACGACTTGACAAAACTCATGGAAGGTCTCCGTAACGAGTTTTTGGATGTACGCGGCTTCTTGAGGTGTTGGTTCGCGCGATGGGCTAAGCATGTCTTTCATGGCTCCAGAGCGGTAAACGACGGGCTTTACGCCGATCTTGTCAAGAAGGCCCTTGAATTGATAGGAGCTGATGATTACACCGATACTTCCGGTAAATGTCATGCGGTTGGCGATAATCCAGTCACTTCCGGAGGCAATAAAATATCCGCCAGATGCGGCCATGGAGCGCATACAGGTAATGACCGGCTTGTTGGCTTGGTGGCATTTTAGTACTTGCTGCAATATTTCATCACTGGCTACAACTTCTCCGCCGGGGGTATTCATATCGAGGATAACTGCAACAATATTTTTGTCTTTTTGAGCATGCTTAAGTTGTAGAATTATATTTTCAGCCATCGCGTTATAGCTACCGCGCCCCCCAAACTGAATGACGCCCTGGATGGCGATAACGGCAATGCGTTTGTTGCTGTTCTTTTCTCCTTCGGCAATTACGTGCTCGCTGACACGAGATGCAGACGACGTTATAGAAGAGGTGATGGCTTCTTGGTTTGTGGTGAAGGATTTTAAAACGGATGAACAGCCTTTGCCAAGCAGCCCGATTCCCAAAATAACAAGTGCAAAGGCGAGAATAAAACCGAGAATCAGGAATAGACAGCTTCTGTTAGGTGGCGGTGGTGGGTAGCCATATTGCGCATTATTTAGCGGCGGAATGTTCTGTGAATTGTTCGGATTTGCAGCGTTAAAATGGGGCGGCTGTAGCGGAGTGTTATTTTGATTTGCATTTTGATTTGCATTTTGATTTTGTGAGTCGTATTGCTGGGAATGATAAGAATCCATAAAAAGCGCTCCTGATAAAGGGTGATTTTTTTATAAAAAAGAAATTGAATTGTTATTGTTTTGGCTGTTCTTTGAGAAGCTCATAATCGGTTCCCAATTCAGCAATTTTGGCATGCGTAATATGCAGAAAGCCCTTTTTGCGTTCTAATTCGGGGGATCCATTTTCTGGAATATAGTAACGCTGCTGCCGTAATTTTAGATTGCGTCCTATAAAACTATAGGTTAAATAGGAGTAAAGCCGCGGTGCTACCTGAATTAAAATGTGGATTGATGATGTGCCATCAACATCAAGTTGGGGGTGGGTGCCTGAAATATAGGGCCCTAGACGGAGCGTGGCATAGATGTTGTCTTCGTCTTCAACACGCAAACAATATATTTTAGAGTTTACATCCGTAAATAACATCAGTATTACATTTACGGATTTAATAATGCCGTTATTAGAGTTGGAAGGCAAACCGATTGTCTTTCCTAAAATAGGCGATCCGCTTCGCACTTCGATGTCAATTGTATTGGATACATGGGTTCGGCTGGAACGGGGGTGATTCAAGTAGGCGGTGATCTCATAAACGCCCTCTTTTTGCATGTTGTAAATAGAATTCAGGGTGATATTGAGTTCCTTGCTTTGACCGGGTCCTAAAATTAATGACTGGGCGGGGTTTGCTTGCAGATCAAGACACTTTGCCGGCATCCCTGTATTTGTATGCTGAATCTTAAAAAAGATCTTAGCGTCTTTGCTGCTGAACAGCATGGTGTTGCCGCTGTAATTTCTTACGGTTAACAGAACTGTAATTTTTTCGTAACGGAGATATCGCGTATAATCGCTTTTTAAATGCATCCCAAATTGTGCTCGGCATTCAAAACTGAATAATAAAAAGAGTAAAAGACTGAAACTAAAAAAATATTTGCGACTCATTTTTTCCCTCCTGGTTAAAAAATAAAATTATTATTGGATGTGTTCTTTTTTATTGCTGCAATTAATTTGTTGGCGACATCTTCGGGGGCAACAGAATCGGAACATTTGACATGATTCTTTAATTGCGGGCAATTTCGTTTAAAACAGGGACTAAGCGGGCATTGACTGCGGATAATGGTATGAAGGTTGCTCCCATAGGGGCCGGTTAAATTTGGATCGGTTGCCCCGAAAAAAGCGATGCAGGGCAATTGTAAAGCCGCAGCTATGTGCATCGGACCGCTGTCATTGGTAAGCAGTGCTTTGCTTTGAGCTAGCAGCCCTGCTAGGGACAGCATGCTGCTTTTGCCGGCAAGGTTACAGCACCAGTCGGGCGAAAGAGCCTCGGCAATTTTATTGCCTTGAATCTTTTCAGCGGGGCTGCCAAGCAGCCAGCAGTGCAGTGCGGGCATTTTTGCTTTGGCGTGTCGGAGTACTTCTACAAAAAAATCTACGGGCCAGTTTTTGCTGGGCCAACGTGAGGAAAAGCCGACGGCAATCCATGGTGTGTCTTTCGGTGCTGTTGGTAATAATCCCTCGGCGGCCTGTTGGGCGGCAGCGGTTTGTAATTTTGGGATTGGGACGGGTAAATTTTCGGATAAATTCAGTGCTTTTTTCACGAGCCATATATTTTTATCAACGGCGTGGTGCAGATTTTTTGGTAATTCTATTTTTTGATGATAGAAAAATGGCGCGCCTTCGCGTGCGTCAGCAAACCCGATGCGTCGATTGGATCGGCTTAGAAAGGCAATCGCTGCGCTGCGCAGCAAGCCCTGAAAATCAAGCGCTAAGTCATAGCTTTCGGTGCGCAATTCATGGTAGAATCTTTGCGCAGCATGGAGATTCCAACTCCCGATAGCTTTTCGGGGAAAAGAGATAATGCGGCTAATTCCGGGCATTAATTTTACGATTTCTGCCAGAGAATCATTTGCAACCCAGGTGAGATGCACATTCGGAATGTTTTCTTGCAACAACTTTACTGCTGGAAAACAATGAACAATATCACCTAAACTACTTGGTTTGATTATTAATATTTTCATCATATCTGAAACAGTATTATTGTCCAATTGCTAAACGAGTTGCTAAACGCTCCGGTAATCCTGCTGTACGAATTTTTGCCTGACAAGCGGGGATGTCATATTCTAGGCGGTGCATCGTTATCTTCTTTGTTTTTGTGTCAAATGTCACAAAAGCTGCACGGGGATCTTGATCTCGCGGCTGACCAACGCTGCCGACATTTACCAGATATTTGTGATTCGGCTTGATCTCAAATTCCTTATAAAATCCGCCTTCAATACCGCTGAATGTTTTGTCAAATGCCAGCGGAACGTGGGTATGTCCAAAAAAACAAAGCTGCATGATCTGATATTGCATGCTGGCTTCCGCAGTATATTTGTCAAATATATATCCCCACATATGCGGGTTGTCCAAGGTGGAATGGACTAGACTTATTTTTGTGGAAGCACCCCGAATATTAATATTCTTTTTAAGGGGAAGCTTACTTAACCATGTTAGCTCTTCTTTGGATAATTGCTTCCGTGTCCATATTACCGCGGCGGCCGCTTGGGGATTAAAGCCGGTCAAATCATTTTGGGTGCTGATATAAGAATCATGATTTCCTTGTACGACTCCTAGTAAATCAAGGGATCTTACAATTTCTATACATTCATGCGGGTTCGAGTTATATCCAACAATATCGCCAATACAAATGTATTTTTCCACACCGAGTTTTTTGGCTTCTTCAAGAACAACGGTTAGTGCCTCAAGATTGGCATGTATATCTCCTAAAACTGCTATTTTCATCCTAACTTAAAAATCCTGATATGTTGTTGAATATTGTAATTATTTAACTGTATTGCAAATTTGACAGCTTACAAGTAACAAGAATAAACAAAAGTTTTTTTGAATCATAATTCTTTGGTGGAATTGATCTTTTTTGGGCGATATAAACTTTATTCAGAATATTTTTGTGGAGTTCCTATTTGATAAATCCTAATTTTTAACAAGGGATTGTAATGTCTTACTAAAAAATTCAACGAATAATCTCAGTCCTCTTTCAATAAGATTATCTGCATTTGCAATTTAGACTGCTTTGCACACAAAAGGACAATATTGTGAGGATCTCGGGGAACGAATGAAAGAAAATGGAACATTGACACTTGTTTTTGAATCCGAACTTGACGCTGATCCCTAGAACCTGGAAGATCCCAAAACGCAAAAGAATAAAGCTTTTGGTTTTGGGATTTTCTTTTGAAACGGAAGAGGACTTTATTTTTCAGCTTTCAGTTTTGCATCAATTTGCTCTGCGACTTTAATGCCGGAGAGAATCATCCCGCCAAAAATCGGCCCCATACGATAACTGCCGGTGACATTGCTGGCACTCATGCCGCAGGCAAAAAGCCCAGGATAGTACTCTTTGGTGCTTTTTACCGTTTCGTCTTCGCCATTTTCAACCCACATAGGACGCTCGCCCATGACTTTCCCGGTCTCCGTGTCAATGCTGATACGCGCCTTTTCTGTGGCGATGCGGATGATTTCGCAAGGATGCCCCGTGGCGTCCACAACAACTTTTGCGATAATGGTCAGGGGATCGACCGGCTGTCCGAGCTTGCGGACGTTATTCCAGTTGATAACAAGGCCATTGACTTTGTTTTCTTTGAATACAATATCCTCAACGCAAACCGAATTGAAGATCTTGGCGCCTGTTTTCATGGCATTGAAAATAAGCCCGCTGGCCATTTCCACAGAATCGAGCATAAAATAACCCGGTGCTTCTTCTAGGTTGCGTAAATGGATACCGATATTTTGAAGATAATTCGCTGCGGAGTCTTGAACAACAACTTCATTGAAGAGCATCCCGCCGCCCCAAATACCCCCGCCGGGTGCTAGACTGCGTTCAAAAATCGCGACTTTGTAACCTTTTTTGGCTAATTCAGCTGCGGCAACCAATGCGGATGGACCGCCGCCGACGAGGGCAACATCCATGGTCAGGTAGTCTATTAATTTTTGGCTGTAATTAGCAATAATTGCCTTGCTGATAAGATTCTCTTGGGACATTTTAATTCCTCACTGTCAATATTGATCGGGAGGACATGTCTATAAAAGTAGAAATGGTCTTTTATAAATAGGTCCTCTCGAATAATTTTGGAAAAGGAAGAGGCCATATTTATGGTAAATATTTTAAAATATGTTCTTCGTATTTCCCTACGCCGGCATTATCCGGATCAGGTTTTACGGGTTTGATCTCAGTCCTGATAACTCATCAGAACACCCCGAAAACGAACTTTTTTACTATAAACGATTTCGTTGATTTTTCAATTTGCGCCATCCCTTTTTGTCGTTATTTTGTAATGCTTTTTGGAATGCGATGCAGAAATTCTCTTTTAAAGTCCGAGAGGAAAGGTGCCATAAAATTTATATTAAAATGGGCCTCTAAAGTTGTTCGTTCGCTGTTAAGGACCAGAATTTTTTCCAAGTTAAATAGTTCTTGTCATAAAGTGCGGATACCATGATTCGTAGACTTTTGAGCAAAGGCTCGATGATTAATGCATAGATATACCATAACGGGAAAAAGAGCAACGTTATATTTCCGTTACTAAACGATGTCACCCAATCGGGCTTCATTCCAGTGTAAGTCCATGGCATGTAACCTAAAGAACGACATAGAACTCCAAAGCCCCATTCATAGCCGTAAATGACAAAAACCATGCAAAAGGCTCTTAGAAAACGATTCGTTATATGGAGTTTCGTAAACAGTCTAAAGAAAAAGGGCGCGGTCCAATAAACGATTAAATACAAAAGAAACATAAGGACTGAAACGAATCCAAAAGCCGTTTTGCTGCCCTTCCATAAACGCGGAAGTCCCGTAACAAAAATTTCCACGACCATGCCGATGGTGCTGTAGAGCAGAGCACCTGCAATTTCTTTTTTAATCAGCCCTTTTGGAAACATTAAAAACTCCTTCTTTTAAATAGCCTGTAAATTTTTAAAAACCCCGAGATTTATACCACGATGTATCTGCTTTTTTTATGTGAGTATTCTTGTCTGCAAATCGAAAGAAATACTGTTTTCGTTAAAAAATAAGATTTTTTTTGGTTCTTTATCTTAAAACATCTAAGAGGATAGAGCCCAACAAACCACTTAAAAATAGTTTGTTTTTCTAAGAAGTCAAGGATAAAGAAAGAAACAGCTAGGTCATTTCTTGCTAAAATGTAATGATCAATGGTATGCGCCGCTCCTGAATGTGGAAAAAACATCCAAACAATTGTACGAATGCTGAGGAATGATGCGCTTTGCTAAATGGGGTTTTGTTTTAAAAAATCCAATGGGTAAAAGGAGCAATACTATGTTTTCCTGTTTGTCTTAAATTTAGTAGAATAAAGCCTAAAAAAAGGCAAAAGATTTTCTTGCTGAACGGCTCGCAAAGTAG
>JBAYAV010000072.1:0-10543 GCA_041669565.1 Lentisphaeria bacterium | reverse complement strand
CAATGCTGGGTACTACAATAATAAACTTGCTCCAGCCAAACCGCTCATTCAATTCAAAAATGCTCTTGATATAACAGTATGTCTTACCCGTTCCTGTTTCCATTTCAACATCAAGATTCACTGGACAAATCTTCGTTTTTACGAGCGCGGACGACAAGGGAAGATTCTGCCGTTCCTGCACCTTTTGAATGTTTTTCAGAAGCTGTTCCTCTGTTAAACGAATAGTCGCATTTTTAAAACTATCCGCGTAATCTTCTTTCAATCCAAAATCACCCTGTCCAACGATCTGGTCTTTACGCTGTTTTTGAGATATTCCAGGATCCATGCGGTATTTTAATCCCGCGATTTTGGGCTGACCATCAAAGCAGTCAACGACGGATTCCACCGCCCGCAACTGGTAGTCCATCTTTTTGAAATTAAGTTTCATTACTTGCCCCCTTTCTTCTTAGAAGCTGCTATTTGCTTAATTTCCTGTTCCGCTTCAATGAAGTGTTTCTCCACCTCGGTCGATTCTAAAAGCTTTTGTGTTCGAAATTTTTCGTATTCTTCATGAGCTTTGCGTAAAGCCATGTCATGACTGACCGTACCTGCATAAGTCAAAAGCTCACGCCCGGTCATTGTTAAAAACTGATCCAGTCGTTCTATCCAATCTGCCATGGTCATTGTAATATGACTCAGTGCTTGAAGTTCTGCCATTTCAAGATATGCCGTAACAATCCGATTAAGAATATTCAATTCATCTTCCTTAAGATAATTTTTAGCAATCTCAACATCGCGCTCAAGTAGTTTATTGCCCGGGTGATTTGTAATGCCCATATTGTTTTTCGCGGAATCCGCCCGCTCGTAAATCAACTCTGCGGCAGTGTGCCCGTGAGCCGCCCAATGCATTTTATTCTGCACCTGCTTGAAAAATTTTTTTGATTTATCAGAGCGCGGATCATAATCAATACTGGTCGCATAAATATCCAATATCTTCCGCCAAAACACCTTTTCAGATGAACGGATATCACGAATTCTCGCTAGTAATTCTTCAAAATAACGATCACCATCAGGATCTTTCAGGCGTTCATCATTCATGGTAAAGCCTTTAACAAGATATTCCTTCAAGCGTTCCGTAGCCCAAATGCGGAAGCGGGTGGCTACATTAGATTTTATCCGGTATCCCACGGAAATAATGGCATCCAGGTTATAATATTTTCGATTACGCTGAACTTTCCGCAAGCCTTCATTTTGAACTTGTAAGAATTCCTTACAAGTTGCTGTTTCAAGTAACTCGCCTTCGGCGTAAATGTTTTTCAAATGCATGGTGATGTTCTGCGGTTTTACCTGAAATAATTCAGCGATATGTGCTTGCGTCAACCAAACAGTTTCATCCTCCAGACGCACGTTAAGTTTTATCTGTCCATTATCAGATTGATAAACCAGTAATTCGCCTTTGTCGTGTTTTGCGGCGCGGATCATAT
Source organism: Lentisphaeria bacterium (assembly GCA_041669565.1). GTDB lineage: Bacteria > Verrucomicrobiota > Lentisphaeria > Oligosphaerales > Oligosphaeraceae > JBAYAV01. The sequence goes on along the minus strand of JBAYAV010000072.1, from coordinate 9,080 downwards.
ACACTTCACCTCCGTAGCAGGTGAAAGGAGCTTGAATATTTGCTCCACGTTAATTTTTACACTGTCGTTGGCAAAACCATCATCTCGAAATACGACTCGCAATGGTCTGCGCTTTGCCAAAGCCTTGCAGAATTCTTCCTCGACCTCGCCATTCTTAACAAAACAGGCCGCTAGCGCATTGTTATCCACAAAAAAGACTTTGCGATCGCGAATCAGTTCCGCTGAAATCGGCAAACTTAAATCCAGACCCCAGTCAAGCAATACCTGAAACAACAGATCTTCATCCGTGCGGTCATCTTTAATATTCCCGGCGTATAAACCTAATTCAGCCTGTTTTACCGCATCCGGATTATAGTACACATCACGCATATTAGAACTGTCAACCTTCAGCACCCGGAAACCGATATCAAGATTTGGAGCAGTTGTTGCATTTTCTTCTTTGATTTTATGACCCGCCCGACGAATACGCTCTTTGCTAATTTCAGCAATCGTTTTATAACCCGCCTTGAATGCTTCGCTTTTTTCGTCACATTCTTCCGGTAACTGCACCATAATAAATTTACGTTTGCCCCCATCTTCAGCGTTTAACTGCATGACTGCATGAGCGGTAGTTGACGATCCAGCAAAAAAATCGAGGATGATTGAATCTAAATCTGCACCAGCTTCAATCACATTTTTAATCAATCCCACAGGTTTGGGATTCTCAAAAAAGACTGAATTACCAAAGATTGCCTTCATTTCATTAGAGCCACTCGTATTAAATGGTGCAAAATCCCATAAGGTAGTCCATGTAGTACCTGATTTAACTTCTGATAAAAAACGTTTAAATTTAGGAGATGATTTGTCGTCCTTTCCAAAATAAATTTCATCAGCATCCAAATGCCGTTGTATTCGCTCTTTATTAAATCGCCAATTCCCATTATTAGGAGGATAAAATTCTTCTCCAGTTCGCGGATTCTTGATTGGGTAATTCAGTGAGTCAACATAACGCCCACCTTTAACATTTGCAGACAAATCACCTGCGACCCATGGCCCTTTTATATGATTGTCAGGATTTTTATATCGTGCGATTTGCTCTGGAGATCTTTTTCTTAGACGGATGCCTTGAAGAGATTCTTTAACATAAACAAGTATGTAGTCATGTTGCGCACCAATGACCTTATCATTAGGAGGCGTATTCCTTTTTTTCCATATTATTTGAGCCGCGAATTGATCTTCACCAAATACTTCATCACTTAATTTTCTAACGTTACCAACCTCCCCATCATCTATACTGATAAAAATCACGCCATCATCCTTCAGAAGATTGCGAGCCAGTTTCAAGCGTGAATACATCATCGAAAGCCAGTCCGAATGGAAGCGACCATTCGATTCGGCATTCGCAATCAATCGGTTCCCTTCTTCGTCTTTTTGGCCCGATTCAAGAAGATATTCTTCACTCGATGACGCAAAGTTATCGGAGTAAATAAAATCCTTACCCGTATTATAGGGCGGGTCAATGTAAATCATTTTGACTTTGCCAAGATAGTTTTCCTGCAACAATTTCAAGGCATCAAGATTATCGCCCTCGATAAAGAGGTTTTTCGTATTATCAAAGTCCTTACTTTCGTCGCGACAAGGACGCAGCGTTTTGGCAATAGGGGCATTCGCAGTCAACAATGCTTCCTGTTTTCCAGGCCAATCCAGTCGATAACGCTCCTTCGGTCCTTCCACAATTTTATCCGAGAGTTCCTGTTTCAGCAGATCAAAGTCGATCGCCTTTTTCAAATGACCGCCATCTTCCGTCTCGCTCACGCAATTTGGAAACAGTTCAGCAATCTTTTCAATATTTGCATCCGTAAAATTCGGCGTGTGCATTTTCATTTTTTCCATATTTGCTCCCTATTTTTTCAAATATTTATTTAATTCTTTAACTAGCAAATGTACCGTTGTCGCTGGATTTGAACTTGATAGTGTCGCCCCCGAGTGCATTTTCAGTAACCTTTCAGAACGACGTATGGCAGTACTCTGAGAATCTAATAGCTTTTCATACATATTCGGATCATTCTTTTTATACTTTAATTTTAGATAACTGGAAAGAGAGCTGTTATATTTTGCACAAGACATACTCGTATTACAATATTCAAATGCGCGGGATAAATCCTTTCTCTTTGAAATATTTTGGAGTTTTTTACTTGCCATCTTTATCACTCCATAGACTTTCAAAATCACCAAGGAATGGGATGGCACCATACCGTCCGCGAATATAATCTTTTTCGTAAGACGCATCTTTCCTTACTTTTTTGTCATTTTCCTTATATTCAACTAACGAATACAAATCCGTCGCTTCTCTGTTGTCTTTTTCTGTAAACCAAATTTGATCTCTACGGAAGAGATCCAGGCTCAATAGATGGGTATTATGAGTTGTAAATATCAACTGTGCATTCTTAGAATTTGTGACTTTTGAATTAAAAAGTGTAATAACTTGAGAAATTAGCAAAGGATGTAATTTTGCATCCAATTCATCAATAACAAGGATTCCCCCTTCCATTAAACATTCCACAACAACTCCGAGTAAATTGAAAAACTTATTCGTCCCGGCAGATTCCCACTCATCAAAATTCACAATCTTATCGCCACAAATAACACCCTGGTCATCATAAATATTATGTTTGGAGTAATAGATGTCTTCCTCATGAAATTTAATAAAAAGTTTTTCTAAACTTTTTGACCAGTTTTTAGGCATATCACCCAGATCAGCATCCTTGTGTTCCAAGTTAATATCCTTTATCCCAAGGTCAGCTTGCTTCATTAAATCAATAACAACTTGTTTATTCTTGCCACCCTTTGCTATAAGTTCTTTCGTATATCTGCGATAATGTCGATCGTTCTCTCCTAAAATGATATTGAATTGTTCAAACCACTCCTGTATCGTTATTGCTAAACGGATATTAAATTGTGCACAGACCGACAAAAACAAGGCATTTGGCCGCGTGAACGTTTTTAGTTTTTTGGCACTTTCAAAGTCTTTTAACAATTCAAATTTATCTTTTTCCCGAAAGAACAACAGCACGTCTTTCGTTGTATTGCACTGAAATAACCATTCTAGTTCAATTCTTTCCTTTGTCGCTTCAAAACCATACCGGTACTGAGTTCCCTGGGCAATAAAGCAAACTTCAAATTTGGATGGTTGATCAGCCGTTGAATTTGAAAGTTGAAAACACTCTATGGGCAACGGCTTCTTGGCACGACCCTCACTCGATGAATCCATGACAATAGCTCGCATTCTCCCCATAGCCGACAACAAATTTGATTTACCACTGGCATTCGCACCATAAATAGCTACGCTTTTTAATAATTTTTGACCCGCAGCAGGAAACACATTTTCCTTAAACTCCGAGATCGAAGCTGCGGTCATATTTAAAGTCTTTTCTTCGTTGAAAGAACGAAAATTTTGACAACTAAAACTGATAAGCATAATAGCACCTTTTGAGAGAAATATTCCACAGAATGGGTTATTTCCGCATTTAATCGATTAAAAATGGGCGTTATTGAGAAATTATCTCAAAATCAGGCTATTACAAGTCCTTTATAACATTTATTTCACTTTTAAGGGTATTTAATTCTGTATTCAGTTCAACTTGGCGATTAAATTGTTTTTCCTTCCGGATCCTCTTTTCCAACTTGCCTCTTTTCTGTTCCAGCTTCTGCAAGTTTTCGGCTCTATTTACAAAGTCGCGAATATCTTCATTTGCGACAGGCCTCAGTGGGCATAGTTTCATTATCAGCTTTTCATAAAGAGCTTCGATACTCAGTGCCTGCGGCATCTTTTCCGACTCCGAATCACTTGCAAGTATTGCGCTGGTAAAATATTCTCCCAATACCCATCGCGGACTATCAGCATCGCTTCTACGCCGATAGCACGCGGTGTAGTAAAGACTTTTGTCCTCGTGAATTTCAAAAATCAGCGGCACATGGAAGGCCTTATCCATAGCCTGCAGGATCTTCATATCCACCATTTCAACATTCGCCTGTATTTGAATAATCAGTATTTTAGGAACCGCTAGAGAGCTTTTCAGGTTTACATTACCACTCGTTATTTCATACGCGCAGCGAACTCTTTCAACTTGCAGTCGAAATAACTTTTGCAAGGCGAGTCCCCCTCCTGCACGGCTTATTATTTCCTTCTTCGGAATAATTCTTCCAAGTTCAGCAGTCTTTGGAAATTCAAAACGTTTTTCCAGCATATTATTCTCCTGAATGAATCACGATAAATGAAATTAATTCAAAATCATCCAGCCCCTCAAAGCCCTCCTCTTTCACAGATAAAGTCGTATCATCAAAAAGACAATTCACTTCCTGCTCCTCCTTTACTTCAACCATAGAAGCAATCGCCTGCTGGAGTAAATTAGAATAGCACTCCATTTCGCGGCCGTCCTTTGTTTCACGATTAAAAACACGACAAATATTTAAGGACGGCTCTTTTCTTCCCTTGCAGCAGCTTCGCGCTAAATCTAGCAAATGTTTGACCTGCGTATAGTCGGAAACAACCTTGCCGTCTTTCCCAATATAAATCAAATAGTATGGATAAAGATGATTATGATGATTGACCGTTAAATTGGCATTGCGATTGCGAAGAGTAAACAGAACGCCGGGGACAAGTCCTTTTTCCACATCCGCCGGCACAACCGCATGCAGGCCATTCGGCAAATGCCCCAAATCACCATTTTCTTTGATATACTTAACCAAATCCATACGAAAATCATTTAAGCCCAAATCCGTAATATTGACCCCCGTCTTCAAGTCTTCCATTTCAATAACTTCATCCTGAAGACGACGCAGCTGTTCTTTTCGATAACTAACATCATTCGCTTTCGCGTTCAGTGGATTATCATCTGCGGTCGCGACCGCATCCGCCAGAACCATGCGGCTTTCCACCCGCTCTTTGAGGTTGATATATTCATCAAGCGAGATATCGGGCCAGTAGTTCACCAGTTGAATCACATCATTGGTAGAGCCGATTCGGTCGATACGCCCGAAGCGCTGAATAATTCGCACGGGGTTCCAGTGGATATCATAGTTTATGAGATAATCGCAGTCTTGGAGGTTTTGTCCTTCTGAAATACAATCCGTACCGATCAGGACATCAATTTCACCAGAACGCTCTGGAAACAGCAGCGCCTTCTCTTTCGATACCGGCGAAAAGAAGGTCAAGATTTTCTGAAAATCAAATCCCGTACCGAGGGTTGTTTTTGCGGGTTGGCTACCCGTTACTTTTGCGCAGTCAATTTTATGTTTTGCCATTTCCGGGAAGATATTAGAATAGAGATAATTGGCAGTATCCGCAAAAGCGGTGAAAATAAGAATCTTTTTATTTCCGGGGTTGATCGGATGCTGTATTTTATGCAGAATCTGCTGCTTCAGATGCTGCAATTTAGCATCATCGGCAACCGATATTTTCTCCATTTCTTCCAGCAACAGCGAAATGAGAATTTGGTCTTCTTCCAAATCACGCTTCCAGGAAACCAGATCCATATCCGCAAAGTTGATTTTTATTTTCCCCTCGGTATAATCCTCATTGCCTTCAAAGTCATCATCGTCTTGTAAAAAATTCGAATCCGAATGACTGAATTCAAGTGCCTGCCCCGCATTCGGAGATTCCTTAAAATTTTTAATATCCTTTAGAGTCGCAGAAATTCGTTTTTCCATATGCTTCAGGGTCATTCGAAAAGCCTCGATAGAACTTTCCAGACGTTTTAGCAAATTGGTCATCATCAATGCCTGGAGGGCCCTTTCGCGATGAGACTGAAGCAGACGCCCTGATGATGTTTCCGTTCCGTACATATCCTCATATTTCTGTAAACGACTTGCCAAAACATAAGTCATTGGCGCATAAACAGCCTGTTTTACTTCGCTTAAATGGGTATAGATTTCATTGATCGTCATCACATTTTTACGAAATGTCAATGGCGGACGAAAGGAAAGCGGTTTCAGTCTTTGGGGAAAATGGCCAATTTCGCTCGTGTCATAAAAAGTCTCGATATGCTTGCGCGAACGCGCAATAGTAACAGAATCAAGCAATTTTAAAAAATCAAAATCCAGCGCGTTCAGAATTTCTTTTGCAGTCCGCTCTTCCACGGGTAACTTCGACCACTGATTAAAAGCGGCCTGGGCATTGCGAAAAATATCCTCTATCGATTTATCGGATTCAAGTTTTGTCTGCAGTTGTTCCGAATCGCCTTCGTAAGCAAGCGCAAGCTGGTTTCGCAAATCACTGAACCGATTATTAACCGGCGTAGCGGAAAGCATCAGCACTTTTGTTTTGACCCCCGTTTTGATCACTTTATTCAGCAATCGCTCATAGCGCGTTTCTTTGTCTTTAATTGTCCGACCGCTGTTGCGAAAATTATGGGACTCATCAATCACAATCAAATCATAATTACCCCAGTTTATTTTGCGAAGATCCAGTCCCATTGATTCGCCGTAATCACGTGACAGATCTGTATGAAACAGCAAGTCATAATTCAAGCGGTCCGCAGCCAGGATATTCGTTTTATAATTACTGCGGAATGTTTGCCAGTTATCGCTAAGCTTCTTGGGACAAAGAACCAGCACGGAACGATTGCGTAGCTCATAGTACTTAATCACAGCAAGAGCGGTAAATGTTTTTCCCAGTCCCACGCTGTCCGCCAAAATACAACCATTGTAAGTTTCGAGCTTGTTAATAATTCCGGTTGCGGCGTCCTCCTGAAAATTAAACAGTTTATTCCATATAACGCTATCTTTATATTCGAGTCGCTCATTAGGAAGAATATCCTCATTGAGATCCTCAAGAAATTCATTAAAAATATTATAAAGCATCAGGAAGTAAATTTTTTCGGGAGAGTTTTCCTGATAGACCGATTCGATATGAGTGCAAATTTCATCCGTGATATTCTGTAATTTTGTTTTGTCATTCCAGATCTGGTCAAATAATCCAAGCCATGTTTTTGTGGAAGACGCATCCTCAAATTTATTTATAAGATTTGAAACCGCATTGCCTTGCTGATAACCCAGATCCACCGCAGTAAAGCCATCCAAAGGCATATAGGCGATCGATTTTTGTTTATTATCTATGCATGCAAATTGTTGCATGGGAGATTTGCTTGAATTCGATTTAAATATCGCTTTTCGACGAATCCAGTCGGCGCACTCTTTCGCAATTGCGCGCTGCGTCAGCTTATTTTTTAGTTGAATTTCGAATTCGCTGCCGTATAAAGTGTGTTCCCGTTGCTTTTTCGGAATATAGAATTCGCGTCGTTCGCGCGCCTTTTTATCATTGAGCTGCTCTGATATAAAAGTGGGCGATGTAAAAATAAATTCGAAAGACTTGATTTTTTCCAATTCTTTTTTCAGGGCTTCATAAGCATATATAGAAAAGGAAGATGCCGCAATTTTTAGTTTTGTTTCAGACGTTAACGAAGTCTTTAAATCATCGCCCCAAAAATTATTTACGTTGTCCAATATCAGCATGATAAAACGCTTTCCATAGTTTTTAAAATATAAGAATAAATATAACGGGGGTATATTGCAAAGCAAATTCAAAAAAACGCTTTCGATCTATTTACTGGAAAAAGAAGCATATCTCTCCAAAAATATCATCGTCGAAATACGGAGAATAACACACGGCACCGTTCCGACGTCTTGGGCGGAGGAGATTCTGGAGACGCACGGCCGTGCGTCTCTACACATTTATTCCCAAATCGGATGTTCGTGAAATATCAACAAATTCGCATTCCCTCTCAATATATTTTTGCAGCCGTCCCACATATATGCGTTATTTTGAAAATTTTCACCTAGCGACGCACGGCCGTGCGTCGTTTCTGATTTCAAACAGCGGTTGTCTTGGGGACGCCTTTATCCTTTAATTCAAATATAAAGATGACTCAATATTGGATAAATCGCAGAAGTCAAAAGAAAACCTTTACTGTGGAAAAATTCTTGAAATATCTAGGACGGCATCCACTGCCAAAACAGGAGATAAAACATGACATCTATGTGTACTAAATCAGTTCGGGACGTTCAAATAAAGAGCCGTATGCGGAAAATCCGCACGTACGACTCTCTATGAGGGGTAATTATCAATGTCTCACGTGGGTTCATAAGGAACAAAAACCTATGGAGGTATTATAATGTCTACTCAACACAAGGTGCATTAGAGTATTCCCGAACAAGGAATCATTGTAATGCATCTTTGGTGTTTTTCAATTTTTTTCTAAAATTCTATCCTATTTGTTGTTCTTAATTTTTTCAGCAAAAAGGTTATCAAAAAGACGATCAGGCAGCTACTTTTTACGAACATATTAAAGCCTTTACTACAATTTATTGACATCTGTCGAGGAACGGATAGTATGGATGACACTCAACGACATGATGAATGGACAACTCGCCCCGAATATGGAAAAATATCTGCAGGTATTCTATCGCGGAAACACGCTGCAGGCATACGGCGTTTCGGGGCAACAGTTCCATGTTATTCAGGCTGAAATTCGAAACACACAGAAAGACTCATCCATTACAATGTAATGTTCTAGGATCTATAAAGACGCACAATCATGAAAGCTATATTAGGATATCATCACGCCCAATCATTTTCACAAAACAATTAAAATAGTTAAAACAAAAACAAGTTATTGTAAAATTTGTTCTTTATTTATCTGCCACACAAATTGAATTCAATACTTTTACAATTTTATAATTTTGATCAAGTTTCATAAAAAATTGTGGTGGGCAAAAGCCTTTTTTCAATAGTCGCAGTTGATTTAGGGATATTTTTTTAGGAAGCTCTTTTAATTTATTAAAATAGATTAAACAAACAGTCGTTTTCCCATCTGTATATTTATCAAAATCATCCTTCTGAACACATAATACCTTTAAGTGTTTTTTCCATGCATTTTCAGGTGATATCAGTTCCATTTTTTTCACCATTCCGAATGCTGCAATTTCCCCTTTCGGCATGGTTGAATAGATCCATACTTTTGTACCTTCAGGGATATTCATTTTTCGGGTTCTTAATTCAATAAGTTTATCTCCTGATAATATTTTATCGACATATTGAGGTT
>JBAYAV010000071.1:0-10568 GCA_041669565.1 Lentisphaeria bacterium | reverse complement strand
TGGGCGGAAACAATGACAACCGATCCACGGCCATTCCTCCTTTGTGAATTTTCGCATGCGATGGGGAACAGTAACGGCTGCCTTAAAGAATACATGGAGGCCTTTGAAAAATACGACTGCCTGCAGGGCGGTTTTATCTGGGAGTGGGTGGACCACGGCTTACGCAAAAAAGACGCCCCGGGCTGGTATTACGGCGGTGATTTCGGAGAAAAACGTCATGATTCCAATTTTGTCTGCGACGGCATCGTCTGGCCAGATCGCACCCCGCATCCGGCTCTAAATGAATACAAAAAACTAGCACAGCCGATTTGCATCAAAGCGATTGACATCCTTCAGGGACGTTTTGAGTGCACGAACAGAAAATATTTTACGGATTTCAAAGACTGCCAACTTTTATGGGAAATTAGAATAGACGGCAAAGCGATCCAAAATGGTTCTCTGAATAAGTTCAATATTCCGCCGCGAAAATGCTTCAAGCAAAATCTGAAAGAAAAGGATGTTCACAGCACCTACCACCACCCCTACGAAAATAAAATAGAAATCACCATTCCGTTTGAATTACCTTCCTTATCAGCCCATCAAGAATGCTTTATCCACTTTAGGGTTGTTCTAAAAAAAGAGCTTTTGTGGGCTCCGAAAGGTCATGAAATAGCCTGGGAACAATTTCAAATTCCGATCATGGCTCAGAAACCAGCAGCGTCCTTGTCAGTTTTAACAACCCCGACCATCAAAGTTTCAAAAACAAATCTTGACATCCAGACAAGAGAAATGCTTATCCAGACGCATGGCAAAAACTTTTTAACTTTCAATAAAAAGCCCATTCTTCTTGAAATGCCCCAACCGCAAATCGTCCGAGCGCCCACCGATAATGACAATATCAAAGCTTTTACATTAAAATTTAAGCAGAAAAACAAAGCTTTTTATCGCTGGCACGAAGCCGGTCTTTACAGTTTCACCTGCAAAGAAAAAGACTGCGCCTATGTTCCAGAAGCCGATGCCATCACTTGGATTCGGCAATGCTGTCTAAACAACAAGCCCAAATACCCCGCAAGCATTGATGTACTGCAAAATTATCAACTCGATCCACACGGCGTTCTTCAAATTGACAATATCTTTATTGTGCCGGATGAACTGCAAGACCTCCCGCGCATCGGCCTATGCTTCACCCTGCCGAAAACATTCAGCAATATCGAATATTTTGGCCGCGGGCCATGGGAAAATTACTGTGACCGGAAAGAAGCGCCTGTGGATCTCTACCAGTCCACCGTTGACAAAATGCATGTCCCCTATATCATGCCACAGGAAAATGGCCACCACACCGATGTCCGTTATGTCGCTCTTCGCGATGCCGACGGCGATGGCATTCTTGTTACATCATCCGACAATCTTGAATTTTCAGCCAGCCGCTACGCCATTTCCGAACTTTCGGACAAATGGCATGAGCAGGATCTCGTTGCATCAGATCGCATTTTCCTGAATATCGACTATCGTCATCGCGGCGTAGGTACGGCCAGCTGCGGTCCGGATACCATTGCCAAATACCAGCTCGGCTCGGGCGTATTCCAATTTCAGCTAAAACTCTTTCCGCTGAGTTCCAATGTCCACGCCGCAGAAACAGCACGCAGCTTAAAACAATAGAAAAACAACATACCCTTGCTTTCATTAAATTCTAAACAACAAGATTTTGTTTCTGTACTTTGGACCAGACAGGCAAACAGCCGTAGCACCGCAGCACGAGTTCTGCATTTAAGTAAGCCCACCGCCTCAACACTAGCGAAAGATTTACTGTCTGCCGGCATCATTGACGAAATTGGCACGGGGCATTCTTCCGGCGGGAAACCGCCACGACTGCTGCGTATCCATTCCGATGCCTTCCATACCATCGGAATAGATATTGGTTACAGCGGCAAAATTTACGGTATCCGCATGGACGCCACCGGAAAACTAGCCGCGCAGGAATCCATGCTCTGCGACAGCAATTTTGATGCCATCGTTTATGCCATTACAACACTCGCCCAAAAATTAAGGACTCCCGAAACAGTAGGCATCGGGATTGCTATTTCCGGAATTGTAAATCCGATTACCGGAAATATTTTTAAAAGCGCCAATTTTGATTTGAGTCAGCGGCCGCTTCTTGCCAAGGTCCAGGAGCAGCTTCACTTGCCGGTTCTTCTAGACAATCGATCCCGCACATCAGCCTTTGCAGAGCATTTTCGCGGTGCTGTTCAGCAGGAAAATAATTTTATTCTTCTCTCGCTAGGCAAAAGTATCGGCAGTGCCTTTTTTCTGCATGGGCAGCCCTACCTCGGCCAATGCCGATCCGGTGAAATCAGTGAGTTACGTCTTTCCAATGGGCAGACTCTGGAAGCCTGCATGCGCCCCGAAAACATAATACAACATGGGCTTACACAAACCGCAACTTTATGCGCCAACGGCCTAGCCCCCCTGTTTTCCATTCTCGACCCGCGTATTCTCGTCTTATCCGGACGATTTTCAAAATTGGGCGCCGATTTTGAAAAAAACTTCAGCCACCTAATTCAACAAAACTTCCACTGCCAAATCATTCCTGCTGCATTCGGACAACTAAGTGCCGCATTCGGCGCCGCCGCCGAAACAACCGAAAAATTCGTTCTGGAAAAACTTTACGTATCTATAAAAGAATAAACCCCTGTTCCAAAAATCCGCCCATTTTACGTGATCAAAGAATCCCGATGGGATCGTATTTTTGTACTCTATTTTTATTTGAATAGCACTTTTGCCGACAGCATCTTTTTTTGTTTTTTGTAGGGGCGGAATATTTTCCGCCCGTTCTTGCACGGCTACTGATTTTTATATACATACGTCTTTAACGGAAAAATTGAAATCGCCTGAATGACGAATGAATCAATTAAAATTGTAGGTGGTATGTTTTCCGCCCGTTTTTGCACGGCCGCTGATTTTTATATACGTACGTCCCCAAGGCAATGGCATGCTTGAAATCAAGAACGACGCACGGCCGTGCGCCGCTACGAGGGGGATCTACAAAATAACATGATGTTTGAATTATGGATAAAGGCGTCCCCAAGGCAATGGCATGCTTGAAATCAAGAACGACGCACGGCCGTGCGACGCTACGAGGGGGATCTTCAAAATAACATGATGTTTGAATTAAGGACAAAGGCGTCCCCAAGGCAATGGCATGCTTGAAATCAAGAACGACGCACGGCCGTGCGCCGCTACGAGGGGGATCTTCAAAATAACATGATGTTTGAAGGAAGGATAAAAACGTCGCCAAGACAACCGATGTTTGAAATCAAAAACGGCGAATTCATAGACAAGACCGACCGCACAATTCTATTCCGCATTCCATGTTTTTATTCTGCGGAATTATCAAGAATCGTAATATCATCGGGCGACACCTGCAGACGAATACGATCCCCTGGGTGTCGTGTCAAAATAGGATTCAGCTCATAGAATTTCAGACCTGAATGATCCGAAAGTGTGCAAATATGACAGGCAATTTCGCCCAAGTAATCAAGCTGTTGCAGCCGAACCATAATGCTGTTTTTTGCGCCTTCTTGAATCGTGAATGCCTCTGGTCGAATCGATAATAATATTTTTTGGTTTGGCTTTACCGTCGGGGAACTCGGATGTCGCGTCACGGTTAATTCGGTGTCGGATGCTTGAACCGTAATAAACCCTGTTTTAACAGAAGTGACGACACCGTGAATGATATTAGTTTCGCCAATAAAATTAGCAATAAAAGCGCTATTTGGATGCCGGTATACTTCTTGCGGCGTGCCAATTTGGCGAAATTCTCCATCCTCCATAATGGCAAGACGGTCCGCCATGCTAAGGGCTTCCTGTCGATCATGCGTAACATAGATGCTGGTGATACCGCTATTTTTGCAGATATTGCGAATTTCGAGACGCATATCGCGGCGCAATTTCGCATCCAGATTAGCGAGTGGCTCATCGAGGAGCAGGCATTCGGGTTGCACCACGAGGGTCCGTGCGAGAGCAACGCGCTGCTGCTGGCCGCCCGAGAGCTCATTTGGCTTCCGTTTTGCATATTCGGTAATTTGCATCTGTTCCATAATTTCTTGAATACGCTCATTGCATTCTTTTTTCGAAAGATGTTGAACATGCAGACCGAAGGCGATATTTTCTGCAACGGTGAGGTGTGGCCAGAGCGCATAGCCCTGGAAAACCATCGCCGTGGGACGTTTCGCTGCCGGAAGATCCTGAATTTCTTTGTCCCCGGAGAATATTTTTCCGCCCTGAATTTTCTCAAAGCCGCCGATACTACGTAGCAGCGTTGTTTTGCCACAGCCGGACGGCCCGAGCAAAAAAAACAGCTCGCCGTCCTTTATTTCGAGTGAAATATTTTTCAGAACGGTGTTTTTACCGTATTTTTTAACGATATTTTCAATACGAATATTCATCGCCAACTCCGATTAGAGTTCTTTGTTGGTACTCGGATCCAAGATTTTAAAAGATTCAATATGCAATTCCGCATCCGAACGGAACGTCAGCTCGCAGGTAAATTGTTTTGCCATTGCATCAATTAAATTGCGATCTTTATTGCGTAATCGTTCCAGAATTTTTGGGTGGACAAGTATTTTAAGCTGTTGTATATTTTGGCGCCGTCCCAAGATTTCATTCAAATGACGTTGAATTTCAGCGCTCATCGTTATCGTTGATTTTACGAGCCCGCGGCCCTTACAGTATGGGCAGTCGTCATAAATCGTACTTTCCAGACTTTCGTTTTCGCGTTGTCGGGTCATTTCTACCAGTCCCAGCGATGAAATGGGGTACGTTTTAATTTTAGCGCGGTCTTCAGCAAGATGATTACGCAGGGCTTTGTAGACGGCTAGCTGATCTTTTTTTGTGCGCATATCAATAAGATCAAGAATGACAATACCGCCAATATTACGCAGACGCAACTGGTGGGCAATTTCAGCGACGGCTTCTAAATTCGTTGTTAAAATCGTTTCCGGCTGATCTTTACCGCTACGGTTTTTCCCCGTATTGATATCAATAGCAATCAGTGCTTCTGTTTCATCAATGCAGATATACCCGCCATTTGGCAGCGTAACACGCCGATTGGAAATATTTTCAATTTGCGGCATCAAGTTATATTTATTGAAAATAGGGACGGGGCTATTATAATGTTTCAGGCTGACGCGGGTTAGACAATTATAACGCTTAAGAAGACTTTCCGCTTTTGTGTAAGTTTCCTGAGAATCCGTGATAATCTCATCCACATCTTCAGTCAAACAGTCTCGCAGAGTCCGCTCTGTTAAATTCGGTTCTTGATAAACACAAACGGGAGCGCGTTTGTTCAAAGTGGCATTCTTCCCGCTTTCCCAGCATTCCAATAACAAATCCAAGTCTCGCTGGAAATGCTCCTGTTTAACGCCTACTCCAGCGGTTCGGCAAATCAGCCCCATATTACGCGGGAGCTTAAAACCCCGCATCATTTGCCGAAGACGATCGCGTTCCGAACGCTCTTCAACCCGTCGGGAGACACCGATATGGGTGGAGTTCGGCAGAAGAACCAAGTATCGTCCCGGGATGCTTAAGTTGGTAGATACACGGGCGCCCTTTGTCCCGATAGGGCCCTTTGTGACCTGAACCAAAATTTCCTGATCGACTTTGAACAAATCTGGAATTTCGTTAATCGAGGGCATTATTCTTTGCGGGCGTTTTTTTCTGCGCGTAGGATGTGAATTACGGGACTGTTGAGCAGGCTGTTGAGGAGTTGAAGGCACGGCATCTACCAGCGGCACAAGGCCATTGGGCACTTTATTCGAGTTGTTTTTGTTTCTGGAGTACCGCGGATTGCTTTTTTTAGAAGGATATCTTTTAGAATCTGTTGTCGGAGATTCTGTTGTTGATTCTGTTGTTTCGGCAATAAAGGGAAGTAGTTTACTTCTTAAGCGGGAAAAGAAGCCTCCTTTTTTAGACAGGTTTGTTGTTGTTTTAACGGCAGTCTGGTTTAGATTTTTGTTTTGTTGTGGTTCTTGGGGGGAATTTGTCGCCGGTTTTTTAGCGCGTTGGTACTGTTTTGCTGCGGGTTCTGCAAGGGGTACTATTTTGTCGTCGTTCGGTTCATTAAACAGTTCTTCTTCTAGAATATCCTGTGATGCAGGGAGCATATCCCAATAATGCAGGAAGGCATTTTTACCGCATCCGATATCCACAAAGGCGGCCTGTAAGGACGGCTCGAGGTTTTTGATTTTTGCTTTGTAAATAGAGCCGACGATCCGGTCTCGGTGGGTTCGTTCCATAAAAAAGTCTTGCAGAATGCCGTTTTTTACGACCGCAACTCTAGTCTGCAGCTCTTCACTGTTAATAAGTATTTGTTTCATTTATTCACCAAATTAAATAATTCTTTGCCGAATTACGGCAATGTTGCGCTGCAATTGAAATAATAAATGCAATTTGGCGGATTTGAAAACAACAATAGGCAAAAAAGTCGTTTGTTGATCAATTGCAGCAAAAAATATTAAAAGAACCAGATATTGAGGGGGATATCTGGAAAATTATGACTGAGCAGAGCTCAAAATGGTTCCCATAGGGAGGGCATGGCCGCGTAAATAATCATCCGCATTCATTTCAGATTTTCCTTCTGGAATCAACTTGATGATTTTCAAAATTCCCAGACTGCAAGCAATTGCGATCCCATTACGTAAGGGTTGTAGGACCTGTCCGGGAAGCGTGTCTGGAAGTGTTTCATCAATAACATGGGCTTCCGTAATCTGGATTCGGCGCAACTTTCCTTTTTTACCAGGGAAGGTTGCGTATACTTTTGGCCAGGGAGTATAAGCGCGCACCATGTTTGCAATATGAGAAGCACTATAATTCCAATTAACGGCACCTGCTTTTTTCCGAATCTTATGAACTGCCGGCTCATCTGTATATGGCTGGGGACGCGCTTCCAAATTTTCGCGTGCAATTTGCCAAACAATGTCACTGATTTTTCGTGCGGCCAGCCGCGCAAGCCGGGCTTCCAATTGTCCGGAATTTTCATCGGTTTTAACCGGTGTGGTGAGTGTTTGATAAATCGGACCGGTATCAAGGCCTTTATCCATCCTCATAAAGGTAACGCCAGTACGATCATCATTATTTAAAATAACACTGCTGATGGGGCAAGCGCCCCGAAAATGCGGCAGAATAGACGCGTGGACATTGAGGCATCCAAACTGCGGCAGAGTAAGTAATTTTTCTTTTAACAATTGTCCGAAAGCAACAACAATTAATAACTCGACATTCAGAGTTGTCAATTTTGTGTAAAAACACTCGTCATTTACAGAATTGATGCGATCGACATGGAGCCCCTTGCTCAACACATGAGAGGCAAAAACAGTAGGAGTAATAACAAGTTTTCTGCCAACCGGCTGATCTGGCTGAGAGCCAACTCCCATAATCTCGATGCGCGGATCATCTAAAAGCGCATCAATGACAGGAATTCCCAGTTTGCCGGATCCTAAAAAATAAACTTTTACTGCTGCTGAATCTTTCATGCAAAGGCAAGACCTTGATTGTTTAAAATAAAATTACGCTATCTTTCTATAACGCTAAAACAATATTTTTTATAAAAATATGAAAAATATATTTAAAAAACGATATTTTTTAATATAATATCTACACTGTCAAATGCAATTGTGTTTTATCTGTAATTTTAGACTTCGTTGTCTGTTTGTGAAAGAACATCGCTGGGGTGCAAAAAAAACAGTTTTATTGATTTTTTTTTGAAAATCATTTTGGCTATAAATGCAAATTGTTTCGCTTGCAATGGGATCCGGTGTGTAGAATTTTGTAAGAATAAAAAATGCGGCGTTCCTCTATGAGAAATTATATTTCAGTTTTTTTACTTCAAATGCAAAAAAAAAAGTGATTTGAGTTGCTTAAATTTGATATGCTATTATTTTATGCAAAATGCAATATAATAGTTATTGCAATCCTTCCCATATAAAAGTGAGCTTTATGTTAGAACTAGTGAATCAGAGCCCGTGCGGTTCTTTGTATCAAATGGATCATCCGGGCAAGTTAAGAGTTTATCTTGCCAGTACTCCGGAGACCCGTGCAATCTGCAATGACCCTCAAGTGGCCGGTATTCAATATACACGAAACTTGGCTGCGGGATGTAAAGAGGTATTTAAACTAAAATCTTTTGACTTAAAAGAAGATGAAACCATTGTTGTAAATATTCTGCGCGGCGGACTGAATTTTGGGCTGCGTTATGTTTTGGCAGATGCTTTTAACTGGAATAATCATCAGTCCAGCTTTATTTCAGCGCAGCGCGTCCGCCGTGAAGAAGACCCCGAATTATGGGATATAACCGAAAATTCGTATCGGAAACTGACATCCCCGAAAGTAACTTCTCTTGTGCTTGGCGATGTTGTTGCAACCGGAAGCAGTATGAAATTTGCGCTGCGTGTATTATTGAATTACGCAATTACGGCGAATGTTACATTTAAATCGATGGTCTTTTTTACCTACGGTGGTAAAAAAGCGATTGAGTTATTGGAACAATTCGATAAAGAATGCCGTAAACTATTTCCGGAATATGAGTATACAAACCTGATTTATTTAGAAGGCTGTTTTACCGTTCCTACTCCTGAAACACCGCTGAAGATTCGTCTTACCGGCACCGATCTGGTCCGGTTCCATTCCATCATGACACCAGATTTTATTGAATCACAGTATGAAGATCCCGCGTATCCTTTGGAACGATGCATTATCTATGATGCCGGCTCCCGCGCATTCTCGATTCATGAATACCTCGATGACGTTATCAGCTATTGGGAACAAAATTGCCGGCTCGCAAAACGCGGCTATACATTCCGCCAATTGCTCCATGAAAGATTCCCTGAATTAGACGAAAATAGATTCGATAAAGATATTGACTTGTTGACGTTGGCTCAACGGCAAGTCGCTCGCATACAAAAAATAAAGAATAAATAAAGGATTAAGACAATGGCTCAGGATTATGATTATTCAACAACAGCGGTAGATCAGAAGAGCAAGCGCGGCTTTTGGTCTATGTTTGTAATAATGATGGGATTTACGTTTTTCTCCGCAAGTATGTGGGCGGGCGCGTCTCTCGGCGTGGGCCTGACTTTAAAAGATTTTATCATTGCGGTTTTTTTGGGAAATTTAATTTTGGGCGCCTATACGGGAATTCTCGCTTATATGGCTTCCTCAACTGGTTTAGGACTAGCGTTGCTGTCTCGGCATGCTTTTGGACGGAAAGGATCATACCTTCCGTCCTTTTTATTAGCAATTACACAAATTGGCTGGTTTGGTGTGGGGATTGCCATGTTCGCCCTGCCGGTACAGAAATTATTGCAGGATCACGGCTGTAATCTCAATATCTGGATCATCATCATAATTGCAGGTATTTTAATGACCTCCAGTGCTTATTGGGGAATTAAAGCTCTGGCGATTGTCAGTCTTGTCGCTGTTCCGGCAATTGCGGTTTTTGGTTGCTTTTCTGTTTGTAAAGTTTTTGCGGATAATGCGGGCGCGTGGTCCACACTGACATCCTTTACGCCAGGCAGTGCTAAAATGATGACGATGACGACAGCATTGGCTGTAACCATCGGGTCGTTTATTTCAGGTGGTACTTGCACGCCTGATTTTGTGCGTTTTGCAAAAACCAAAAAAATCGCGGTTTCAACAGTAGTCCTTGCCTTTTTTCTTGGGAACAGTCTGATGTTCACTTTTGGGGCAATTGGCGGTATGTTCTATCAAACGAATGACATTTCAGACCTTCTGGTTATGCAGGGGTTATTGATTCCCGGCGTTATTGTTCTGGGGCTGAATATCTGGACAACCAATGATAATGCTCTTTATACTTCCGGACTCAGCTTTGCCAATATTTTCGGCTGGCCCAAAAAATATCTCGTATTAATAAACGGCGCTATTGGAACGATCTTGGCATTATGGCTTAATAACAATTTTGTATCCTATCTTGTTTTTTTGAATACCATCATTCCGCCTATTGGTGCCGTTATGGCGGTTGATTTCTTTGCCCATCGGAAAAGTTATGCAATTGCGGATATAAAGAATCACAAATTTAAAACGGTTTCCTGGCCTGCAGTGATTGCATGGGCATGCGGTTGTATTGTCGCCTTTAATAAATCATGGGGCGTTCCCGCAATCAATGGCATGGCCGTTGCCGGTGCGGTTTATTTTGTAATTAAAAAAATAGACAGAATGTACTTTTCTGTAAAAAACACAGAACGAATCGTTAAAAAAATAGAAAAAACTTTAGTAAAAAAATAATTATTTAAATCAAAATAAGAGGCGACTTGCCGATGTTTTATCAAAAATACCGGCAAGTCGCCTTTCTTTTTCAATGGATTCGATTGAACGATGATGAACTTTATTATAAGGAAAGACATCCGGGGATTTATAGTTTAAAATCTTTTTTTACATAAAAACAGCTATATTATCTTTTAGGGGCTGTAAAAAAATTAACTTGACAATTTGCCGAAAAAATCGTGATTTGATTTTGGGGCCGACAACGAGGAGCATACCCTCAGGTATGTGACGAGGTTGGCGGCACAAAAAGCATT
>JBAYAV010000070.1:0-10597 GCA_041669565.1 Lentisphaeria bacterium | reverse complement strand
TACGGCGTGGCATTTTTTTTGTGGGCTAAAAAAATGGTGGCAAGGACCAGAATCGAACGGGTGACACAAGGATTTTCAGTCCTCTGCTCTACCAACTGAGCTACCCCGCCAACACATCAATTCTAAATGGTATACCTGGAGGGAGTCGAACCCACGACCTTCTGGTCCGTAGCCAGACGCTCTATCCAACTGAGCTACAGGTACACATAATATTCATAAATACACGTTTTTGAACGCGCTATTTAAAGTACAACTCCTTTTTTCATTTGCAAGTCGAATAAATAAAAATATCTAACATTTTAACTTAAAATACCAGAATTACCACTCCCCCCAAAAACAATCACTAAAAAACATAAAATTTAAATTATACCAAATACAAAACAAACAGTTTCATATACGATCATTTTTTTATTCTTTTAACCAAGAAGTATAAAAAAAAGTAACAGTGGAAAGTCCGTTAAGATAAAAATCCCAAAGCAGAACAAACAATAACGCATTATATTATGAAACTGCCCGTTTTATATTTAGAGGTTTAAAAAGACAACAATGCATTTTTAAGTATATTGGAGTTCTTGCCAACTGGAACATTTTATTCCATCATTGATTCTCGAGCAGATTGTTTCCAGCGTTTTTGAAACGATCCAAAAAGGTGTTTCCTGTTATTTGTTTTTACCGTTCCTAATAAAGAAGAAAGTCAGCCGTGTCAGAAACTCGAAAAAAACCTAAATACAGCGATTTATCCCGTCAATTATATGCACTCTTGTTAATGATAGATGAGCCCGTTGAACAAGAAGAAGTGCAACGCGTTCTTTATTTAGCAAGTCGTTATTTACCTGCTTTAGCAAAGATAAGCCCTAAAAACTTACACCGATTAGCCGGATTAATGTATCGCGAAGAACGTTTATGCAGCTCGGAAGGAAAATGGTGCCCCGGCAAGAATATCGATACGCGGCCATTATATGATCAGTTTAAAAATGTAACTTGTCAGAATGTAGCAGATTGCATTTCTCGGGCAATGCCCGCAATCGGCAATCTAGGGCAGCCTAATTTAAAACGCCTGAAACGTGATATCCGCAATGCTTTCTATACACGCAACGCGTCCTTTTTAAATACCAGCTTGATCTCCCTGCGGGATTATTTTCCAGAAGTCTACGAAAGCGGTGAGGCACTTGATTTTATTATCCGTGAGGGACCACAGGAATGGCTCCTAAAATTACCAATTGCACTTTTAGCCGTTTATGCATGGCAAATCATACCTGTTGCAATGCGTAAATTGGTTGATATCCGCTTTATGGAACCGCGCCTGCTGGAAGTGAGCGATCGCTTTCCACCGGCAGCAATTTATCCACTGATCGATTATGAAATCTTTTGCGGAAATTGGGAAAAAGCCGCGGTTTTATTAAAAAAATGCAGCTCCAATAACGTACGCCTGCTCCGCAAAGCTTGGCTTAGTTTTATGATTGGCCGTAACGATAAAGCGATCAATATGTTTATTGATTCACTCTATGCAGTACGTCAGAAAGAAAGTACACACGACTACTATTTTCAGACCATCAGCGGCATGTTCTTTATCTTTGCCTTACTGCGCGAAGGAAGCGCTCCGGGATTATCCACGGCTGAAAGTAATACTGAAGTCGCTGAAAAAATACCGACATGGGGCATTATATACCAAAGTCTGCTGCGCGTTGTGCGTTATCGCAAAGCACATGAGATGTACGAAACCGTAATTAATTATGAAAACCACGTGCCAATCATTCAGTTCTTTTTGATTTTATGTGAATATTGGCTGGATAAACATAGCTTAACACGAAACAGCGAGTTAGTAAGTCAGTTACAAAAAATGGCGGCAGCCGGCGGCTATGAATGGCTGCGACAAGAATGCGAAGAACTCAAAAATCGCTGCGATTCAGACAGCCTTTATACCCAAAAAAGATATCATGATGACTCGCAAGTAAAAGTGCCATTTTTGCTGGATTGCGTACCTAATGACGATGCTTGGAGCAGCCGTTTAACAAATTTGCAACAATTTCTAACGGAGGCCCCCGAGCGCGGAAGCCGCCGTCTTTCGTGGTTAGTAAGCAAGAATAATTCTGGAAATTTAGATGTCTTTCCATTAGAACAACGCTTGAACAAAAATGGCAAATGGAGCAAGGGGCGTAAATTTACCGCCTTTCGAAATCAGAATTACTGTCAGCTGACCTATACAAATGATTCTTTAATGCAGGATTTTCAACTTTCGCCACAAGACAAGTATGTTTGCACCCTATTGCGAAATGCGACAGAACAACTGGATGCCGACACCATTTCCGAGTGGGAAGCACGGGGTGCCATTTTTCAGGCACTTTTGGGACATCCGCGGGTATTGCTAGATGGCCCCACACTGCGTCCACTCGTATGCAGTATTGCGCAGCCGTACATAAACATTCGCAAGACCGAGCACTACCTGGCAGTTCAGTTATGCCCTGTTCCTTTTGATAATGAGGGCGTAATTGTAAGACATGAATTTATTAACATGGTTAATATTTATTTATTTGATGATGAGCACATGCGTTTACGTCATGTTTTAGGCAAAGAATTTCGGCTGCCGCTAACTGCTCGTGATGAGATGATTGCGATTTTAAGTCGGCTTTGTCAGCGTTATCCGATTTTATCGGAGATGTCCCTGGATTTCAGTAATATTCCAGCTGAGGTTGCAGACAGCAAGCCGCACATTCGTTTAATACCGGATGGTCCGGGGCTGCGCGTCGAGATTTGTATTCATGCATTTCCTGGAAAAACCGAGATGTTTCCACCGGGAAGCGGTCCATGTGAAATGATCATACATAACGGCCAAGAATCTCAGCGACTTATTCGTGATTTTGATTTAGAGACAAAGCGAGCCGAGGCTGTGGTATCTGAAAACAGCATATTAGCGACCAGTGAGCCAGAAAAGCCATGGCAGTGGTTTATTGACACGTCCTATTTATGTTATGAGCTCACCGTTCAACTGCATCGGGTTCTGGATCACTGCACCGTAGAATGGCCGGAAAACAAGAAATTTTGCAGCAGTCGCAGCATAGGATTAAACAGTGTTTCGCTTCGTACAACGAGTTATAAAGATTGGTTTTCTTTAGAGGGGACGGTAGAACTTGATGAAAATCAGACCATTACTTTACAGGAATTATTAGTAAAAAGTCATGAGAGCAAGAATCGTTTTATCACGCTGGATGACGGGCAAGTGATTGCATTAAGTGAGGCTTTTCGGACTCGGCTTGATGATTTGCATCGCCTTGGTGAATTCAAGGAAGACGGCTTTTGCCTGCATCAGTTTTTATATCCGCTGTTTGGTAGTCTTCTGGATGATTTTGGCAAAGTGGAGCAGAGCGAAGAATGGCTAGAACAGCGTAAAGAGCTTGACCAGAGAATGTCGATGGTGCCGGAAGTTTCCAAAGATTTAAAGGCGGATTTAAGGCAATATCAGCGTGAGGGTTATACCTGGCTATCGCGTTTAGATGCTCTTGGCACGGGGGCGTGTTTAGCCGATGATATGGGTCTTGGTAAAACGATACAAGTTATTGCGCTGATGCTTGACAAAGCAGATGAGGGCGCCAGCTTAGTCATTGCTCCGACATCTGTTTGTGCGAATTGGGAGCATGAATTAGCGGTTTTCGCCCCGAGTTTACATGTCACGATATTTGGTCCTGGTGATCGTGCGGAGATGCTGGCTTCGATGAGTGCCGGCGATGTTTTGATTTGCAGTTATGGTCTTTTACAAAGCACGAATTCAGCCTTCAAGAATATACAGTGGCGCATTGCAGTTTTAGATGAAGCGCAGGCAATTAAGAATTATAATGCCAAGCGTTCGCAAGCGGCGCTACAGATTAATGCGAAGTTCCGTGTCGCGACAACGGGTACCCCCGTCGAAAATAATTTGAATGAAATTTGGTCCATTTTTCGTTTTATCAATCCGTTTTTACTTGGCACGCGGGATCAATTTCAGCAGCGTTTTGCCATTCCAATTGAGCGCGGCAATGACAAAGAGGCGTCCGATCGCTTAAATGCGTTACTGCATCCCTTCTTACTGCGTCGTTGCAAAGAGCAAGTACTGAAAGAATTGCCGCCGAAGACTGAGATCAACTTTGATGTTGAGCTTTCAGATCCAGAGCGTGAATTCTATAATACACTGCGGAAGAATATACTTAATGATTTAGAAAGTAGCGAAAATCCGAAAGGCCGTATGCGGATACGCGTTTTAGCCGGCATAACGCGGTTGCGTTTAGCGACATGCCATCCGAGTCTTGTTTCCGGCGGTGAAAACATCGTGGGATCAAAACTTGAGGCCTTTTTAGATTTAATCCAGAATATCTTGGCGGGCGGGCATAAAGCATTGGTCTTCAGTCAATTTGTGAAATTTCTAACAGTGGTTCGTCATGCGATGGAAGCCAAGGGCATCCAGTACGAATATTTGGACGGGAGTATGAGTCCGAAAGATCGTCAGGCGTCGGTTGAGAATTTCCAAGCCGGGAAAGTTCCGACATTCCTGATAAGTCTAAAGGCTGGTGGCTTAGGGCTGAATTTAACGGAGGCCGATTATGTAATCCACCTGGATTCATGGTGGAATCCAGCCGTTGGCAAACAGGCATCGGATCGTGCGCATCGGTTAGGTCAGGATAAGCCAGTGACCATTTATCACTTGAATGCTAAAAACACGATTGAGGATAAGATTCAGGCGCTGCATAAGTGGAAGCGTGATTTGGCAGATCAATTACTCGCGGGCAATGATACGCTAGAGACTCTCAGTGTAGATGACTTGCTGTCTTTACTAAAGGAATACTGACCCCAAATTTCAGTTAGAAGATGAGAGACCGCAGTTCTGTAAAAAGAGTCTGTATGAAAGATCCTTCCTTTTACGGGCAAAGCTGCAGTCTCGAAAAAGATACTTACAACTTAATAGGATGCTCTTTTCAGGGGGTACTCATTTTATATAAGCGGAGATTTTAATGACACTAATTGCTTTTGATTTTGATGGCGTGATCTGTGCGAGCGCATCGGAAACGGGTGCGAGTGCATGGCGCGGAGCCGCAAAAATATGGCCGAAAGAATTTAAAGACTGTCCGGAAGCCTCGCCTGAAAGGATTCAAAAATTTTGTCAGGTGCGCCCTGCTCTTGAAACGGGATACCAGGCAATTTTAATGGCTAAGATGATAAAAGACGGCTATCCGAAAGAAGACTTTCAGAATCACTTTCTGGACATTGCTCATAAAATGATGGCAGAACAACAACTGACCACTGAGATGCTGGCAAAATTATTTGGTGAAATGCGGGATCAGTGGATTGAGCATGATTTAGCCGGCTGGCTGAATGTGCACGACTTCTATCCCGGGGTCATTGATGCCTTTCAAAAGCTCGTCAAAAAGCACGACGTTGTCATTTTGACCACGAAGCAAGAACGATTCGTGAAGCTGCTGCTGGAAAACCAGGGTGTTGATTTTCCAAAAGAGCGCATTTACGGGCTCGAACGAAAGCGCAAGAAAGAAGACTGGCTGCTGCAATTTCAGAATGAGGGCAAAAAGGATATCCATTTTATCGAAGATCGGCTAGGGACGCTGCTTCGCGTTAAGGAAATTCCCGAATTATCTGGGGTTCATTTACATTATGCCGACTGGGGATACGGCACCGCTGCCGAGTTGGTGCAGGTCAAACAGGATGAGCGAATTTTGCTTTTAACCCTGAAACAATTAACATCACTTCACTTTTTGGATGAATAAATAATTTATTTTACATGTTAGAATCTCTTTATATTCGTAATTTTGCTTTAGTTTCTGAATTACAGCTTGATTTTTCAGAGGGGTTAACAATTATTACCGGTGAGACCGGATCTGGAAAATCACTGATTATTGGGGCTATTCAATTATTGATGGGCGGGCGGGCCTCTGCATTAAGTCTTCGAAAAGGCGAAAAAAACTGCGAAATATCCGGTGTTTTTCGCCTGGAAGACGCCTTTGCTAATTTGCAGAAAAAATTGGATGCAAAATTAGAAGAAGCCGGCATTCCCCCTTGTGAAGAACATCAGCTGCTACTAAAACGCACACTTTTTGAAAAAGGCAGCCGCGCCTTTATTAACGGGTCGGCAGTGACCATTGCAATCTTAAAAGAAATCGGTACTTTACTGGTCGACATACACGGCCCCCATGATAATCAGACGCTGTTGCAGACACACCGACAATTAGAACTGCTGGATTCTTATGCCGAAAATGCCCCGCTTCTGAAACAATGCCGCGAGGAATGGTGTGAACTGAAGTCCATTCAGAATGAAATTTGCAAGATCAATGAGGATCACTTGAATGCCGAAGAAGTGGCGTTATTAGAACACCAGTTTCAAGAAATTCGAAAGGCAGGAGTAAGTCCGGACGAAGAACAACAAGTGCTGGAACGCCATAAAATAGTCTCGTCGGCAAAAACATTGATGGAGTTGTCGCAGCAGTGCGCAGGGACATTATCCAATCATGAGGGCTCAATCGTCGATCAGCTAGCAGATTTAATGCGGCCGGCACGCGATATTGCGGATATCGATTCCGATACGGGGCAGCCACTGCTGGAACGCCTGGAAAACTTGTCCGAGATTATTTCAGAATTAGGCGAAGATTATGAGCGCTATACTCAAGATCTGGAACTCGACCCCGAAGAAATGCAAAAATTGGAAGACCGACTTGGAGAAATACAAAAACTGAAACGAAAATATGGCCCGACCATTGACGATGTCCTGCAAACCGCAGCAAGAATTGCGGATCGACTGAAACGAATAAACAGTCGGGATGATGTCTTAGCACAATGGAAGAAGCGCGAAAAAGAATATCAGACAAAAGTACAAGAAACAGCCCAAGAATTAACAAAGCGGCGAACCGAAGCATGCAAACCGCTGTCTGAAAAAATAAACAAGAAGCTCCGGGTGCTTGGCTTTTCAAAAGCCGTGTTTGAAGTGGACTGCAAAAAAGCTGAATTAGGTCCCGAGGGCTGCAATCACATCGAATTTATGTTTGCCCCAAATGTGGGTGAAGACTTACAGCCGCTACGGCAAATTGGTAGCAGCGGTGAAATTGCCCGAGTCATGCTGGCCATAAAGACGGTCTTGACCAGTGTCGATGACGTGCCAGTACTGATCTTTGATGAAATTGATGCAAATATCGGCGGGCGCGTCGCTGGTGAAGTCGGCAAAGAATTAGTCGCCGTTGCAAAGAGCCACCAAGTCTTCAGTATTACGCATTTACCGCGGATTGCGGCCGTTGGGAAGCAGCACTTGCAAGTTGAAAAATGGGTGGAGAATGGCCGCACTTTTACGCGGATGAAGCAGCTTCAAAAAGAGGAGCGTGTGGAAGAGTTGATTCGCATGCTGGGAGCGGATGCGAATTCAGAGACCGCGCGGAAGCACGCATTAGAGATGCTGGCGCTTACATTTTAATAAATCCGACAAGCGAGCAGTTGCAGGATGCATTATAGAAAGCGGCGACAAACAAATTCAATCTTTTAACGAGCAATAAACAATCAGCAGTGCACGTTCTTTGATTATGAGTTCGAAAGTTAGTAGTAAAAATGACATGCCGTCATTGATTTTAGACGAAATGCAATTACGTTTATTATGCAGGCGTAATTCAATAAAATAAAAAAGAGAGTAAGCGATATGATTTTTTTCAAAAAAGACAGCAATGATATTTCCATTGCTCCTATCGCTTCTATTATTTGCATTCCTGTGTATTTCTTATTCGCGGTGCTTTGTTTTTCGGGATGTGTGCCAGTCGATGATCACAAAGAATTATCGCACGCATATCAGGAAATTCAGCAGGGCGATTATTCTTCTGCAAAGATTCGCACGGAATTATGTTTACGCAATGACAATCACAATATTGAGGCCTTACTGTTAAATTCTCTTTGTCAGCTAAAAAGTCCATCGGGTGTTTTAGGGATATCGAAAGCGCTGTTTAATTTAGAAAAGGCCACATCGCTTGCTCCGCAACGCTATGACACATGGTATTATTTAGGCTGGGGAAAAGTGCAGTGTAAAAAATATCGGGAAGCGCTTCCGGCCTTAGAGAAGGCTCTAAAATTACTCCCCCCCGGAAATAAGCGCCGCGAGGATATTCTTCTTCTGATTGTGCGCTGCTGCATAAAGAATAATTTATACACAAAAGGCTTCCAATATTTACAGCCGCTGCGATGTCTTGAACAATATGCCAGCGATCCCAATTTTTATAATATCACGGCCATCTTAGCCTTAAAACGCGGCGATGAGCATACCGCCGTCAGTCATTTTATTCAGGCCCTGAAAAAGGATCCGTCAAACGCGACGGTACTACAGAACATCGCGGTCTATTTTGATATATACAAAGCAAAACAGCTTGTCGCGCGGGATTATTATATTCGAACCATAGCCGCATTGGGAGACCGCGATATCAATCGCCGACTATTGATCCAAAAACGACTCGGTTATCTTGCCGAGTATCTGAGGGGTAAATAGCAGATGGGGCGTTATATTCCAGATGATATTTTAGAAGAAATTCGTGATAAAGCGGACATTGTTGAGGTCGTTGGCAGTTATATCTCGCTGAAGAAGCGCGGCTCGGATTATTGGGGATGCTGCCCCTTTCATCATGAAAAGACGCCGTCTTTTAAGGTCAGCAATCAACCGCCAGTTTACTATTGTTTCGGCTGTAAAAAAAGCGGGAATGTCTTTCATTTCGTTCAGGAAATGGAAAATACAGACTTCCCCGGCGCCTGTGAATTTTTGGCAAAACGCTACAGCATTGCGATTCCCGAAACCGGAACCGGCAATGCAGCAACCGCAGCACGAAAGAAAAAATTCAAACAAGACGGATTCGAATTATTAAATGCGGCAGCGATCTGGTACCAGCAAATTTTAAAAACAGACCCCCGGGCTGACGCAGCACGACAATATCTAGCTTCACGCGGCATGGATCCCGCGTCGGCTGAAAAATTCGGGTTGGGGTTCTCGCTGGATTCATGGGATGAATTTTATAAATGGGGCATTGCTCAGGGCGTGAATCAGGATTTAATGCTCACCACTGGGATGCTAACCCAAAAAACAGAGGATCCAGATCGAGTTTATGATCGATTCCGGGGGCGCCTGATGTTTCCCATAAAAGATGTACTGGGTCGCGTGGTGGGCTTTAGCGCCCGCATCCTTGATAAAGATGCAAAAGCAGCAAAGTATGTGAATAGCCCCGAGTCTGCTTTTTTCCATAAGGGCGAAATTCTCTACGGATTGAATATCGCACGCACCGCGCTGAAAGAGCATGCAGCGCTTGTGTGTGAAGGCCAGATGGATGTTATTGCCTGTCATCGTGCGGGACTCGCTTGGGCTGTGGCTGCACAAGGAACAGCATTTACAGAAATGCACGCAAAGCTATTAAAAAAGTCAACCAACAAAGTGCAATTGGCTTTTGACGGCGATACTGCTGGGATGAAAGCCACCCTTCGAACCATCGAGATATTATATCTTCAAGGCATTGAAGTTACCATCACCCAAATTCCAGATGGCGAGGATCCCGATAGTATTTTCCGAGCCGGCGGCGGGCCGGCCCTACAGCAAATTATGGCCTTTTCCGAGGATGCTGTTCCGTATATATATAAGTGGTCCTGTGAAAAATATGACGCGGCAAGTCCCGAAGGCAAGAGCCAGATTGTAGAGCAAGTGATGCGTGTTATCGGCTCTATTCAGGATGAAGTCATTCGGGTTGCGCATGTGCAGTGGCTTGCCAAAGAGATGAAGCTGCCGGAAGAAACGCTTCTTCGCAGCTTAAAAGCATATCTAAAAACCATTGAACAGCAAAAAGAAAACCAAGAGCGATATATCGATATCGAGCGGAGTCGGCAAAATCATACCGACAATACACCCATTTCCCCGCCGGGATTTTTTATGGAATTGCCGGAGACTCAACAGGATAAAATAACACCGGTAATCATCAGCCTTTTAGATTTAATGGTGCATTATCAGGAGATTGCCGCGTTAATTGTAAAAAGCAATATTGCGCCGCTTCTGCCGGATTTACCGATTGCAGCGGCTCTGAATTTTGCGTTAGCATCTGTGGAAAATGGCGAATGGGAGGTCCTATTGGAGGATTTGGCAGATAGTAATTTTGTGACGATTCCTGGGGTGGGTCAAGTGTTAAATGATTCCCACTTTTTACAGTTAAATCCTGCAGAAAAGGGATTGGACAAACAACACCAGACCATCCGACAAAATCTTTTGCAGCGCGCCGTGCGGGATTGTGTTAATAAACTAACGCTCGTACATCTCAATAAACAGTACCAGGAGATTTCAGAAAATCTCTCCCATTGTTCCAAAGAAGAACAGGATTCACTGCTTCGCAAGCTTTTTGCAATCACCAAGGAAAAAAATGCGCTTAAATAACAAAACATACCACCTGCCGCAGTAGGATGCAAATCTGAGATTTGGAGCCCCCCCCCCCAAAAAAAAGGATATTCATACCATGTCAAAAACAATTTATTCCTGGAACGTAAATGGGATTCGTGCGGCAGAAAAGAAAGGCCTCGCAGACTGGATTGCCAAAAGCGGCGCGTATTGTGTCGCACTGCAGGAAAC
>JBAYAV010000069.1:0-10601 GCA_041669565.1 Lentisphaeria bacterium | reverse complement strand
GTTCTCGTACGGACGAAAGGACTCTGGGGCAGTGAGTTCGGACGCGGAAAAGGATATCAGTTTTCATTCGCCGATTGTCTGAAAAAACATTTTTGGCAAGTCTTTACGAATTTATTCTTTTTTATGCCTAAACGTAATGTTGAAATTGAATTTGTGGAATGCCCCAAAGATTTTCCGAAAGGCGAGAGTAAAGATGTTATAAACCGCTATCTGGAAAAGTTCTATAATGTTGCCTGCACGCCGAATACGTATGTGCCATATCATTGGTACGAAATGGGCGGTACTCGGTATTTGCCGGAGCCCGAAGTCTGTAAGGTAAAAGAGGATGTGTCACGTATCCCAGACGAAGTCCGAGACGCGGTGTTTGATAAACTGCATGAATATACCAATAAAGTTATTATAAAAAATACAGATACTTTGGGAACCGATCTTTCGCTAGACAGTCTCGTGATTGCTGAGATTCACGCTTGGATTCAGGATCATTTCGGCGTGCAAGTCAATAGCCCCGAAACTCTGAAAACGGTCTCAAATCTATTAATCGCCGCAATCGGTGAAAGCAGCAGCGTTGAAATGCTGCGCCCTGTTCCACCGGAGTGGTTTATTCCCGATGACCCGGAAAAAGCAACTATTGTTGAGGGTAAAACAATTGCGGAATGTTTTTTGAATTTGGCTAAAACTCACCCGGATCGACCGGTTATCGCCGATCAAAATACCGGCGTTATGAGCTACCGAAAAATAATTCTCGCAATACTGGCACTGAAAGACGAAATCGAAAAAATACCCGAAGAACGCGTCGGAATTATTATGCCGGCATGCTGCATGTCGTCGGTCCTTTATTTGACAACGGTCTTTTCTGGGAAAATTCCAGTGATGATCAATTGGACTGTTGGAGCCCGGAACGTGATGCATTGCCTGAAAACAGCCGGAGTAAAACATATTTTGACGGCAAAAGTTGTCAAAGAACGCCTCGAAGGAAAGGGCACTGATTTTTCGGAATATGAAGATATGCTGATGTACTTAGAAGATATCGGCGCAAGCTTGAGCCTCCCCCATAAGCTGTGGGCTAAATTTCAGAGCCTGTTCTGCTGGAACGCGCTGCGGAAGGCGAAAATCTCAGATATCGGCGTGATCCTTTTTACGAGCGGCTCCGAGAGCTTCCCAAAAGCAGTGCCAATCCGCCATGAAGCAATGATCGAAAACCTGCGCCCCGCTATTGTGGTTGCTGAAATGCGACACGATGATGCGGCAATCGGGATGCTACCGCCATTCCATTCTTTTGGAATGCTGATGAATGTGGTGATGCCGTTTACAACATGCTTTCGAGTTGTCTATCATGCAAATCCGACGGAGGGAGCCATGATCTCGCGTTTAGCCGCTGCCTATAAAGCGACTCTAATTGTGGGAACACCAACGTTTATCGGAAATATCCTGCGGCATGCAACAGAAGACCAAATGGCGACGATGCGCTTGATGGTTACCGGCGCTGAAAAATGCCCCGACAGCGTGTTTGAACGAATGGGCGAAATTTGTCCGAAATGTGTGGTTTCAGAAGGATACGGCATTACGGAATGTGGACCGATTGTCAGCTTTTCGAATCCTACTCATAAGAGCTCTGGCAATCTGGGCGGTGTTCTGTCCTGTCACGAATGGATGCTTACCGATCCGGAGTGCAACCATAAAGTTTTGTCGGGCGAAATTGGAATGCTGCTGTTGCGTGGCGTGAGTGTTTTTCAAGGATATGCAAATCATGACAGCGCGGATCCATTTGTTGAATTTGATGGGAAAAAGTGGTACAAAACGGGCGATCTTGTGCGGGTGAATGATGCCGGAAAATTATTTTTCTGTGGGCGTCTAAAGCGTTTCATTAAGTTAGGCGGCGAGATGGTCTCCCTGCCAGCAATCGAAGAAGTTTTGCTGGCTGCGTATCCTGCAGGAGAAGATGCGGAAGGGCCGGTCTTGGCGGTTGAGGCTCTTGGAGATGAATTTAGCCCCATTGTCACTGTTTTTACGACGATTCCGTTGGAGATTGATGATGTTAATCAAAAGTTGCGTCAAGCCGGCATGGGGGCGATTAACTCTGTGCGTAAGATTGTCCCAGTCAATGAAATTCCTGTGTTTGCAACTGGGAAAACAAATTATCGAGAGATGAAGAAAATGGGAACGGCCGAAGAGCAGAAAAAACAAGTAGAAAAGGATTCTTAAATTTATAAATGCTGTCTTGCATAATCTTTTTTGATCAATTAAACTATGGAAAACACATTTTGTCAGGTTTTATAAATGCCCAGTACGAGTAAAAAGATTCTTATTATAGAAGAAACTTCAGAATTAGTAGAAGTTTTAAGACGACTATTACGCAGTTTGAACTACCGCGTGAAAGTAAGTTTAAGTATATCCGAATTACAAGAGCTGTTGGCCTCTTCGGGTTTGGATGCTATTTTTTGTGATATTGGGTTCTGGCGCTCTGAAAAAGAAGTGTTTGATATTATATCGGAAGCTGGAAAGAAGTGCATACCGGTTATTTTATTGGCTGATTACTCTGAGTTTGATGCGGTTGAAGCGGGGCTGAAGGCAGGTGCCTGCAGCTGGCTGAGCAAACCTTTGAAAGCGGAGCATGCCCTGAAAGCGCTGAATAATGCGCTGAATTCTAAATTGGCAAAGAATACTACTTCGACGCCGGAAGAAAAAGAAGTAAAATTGGCGCCTCCCCCCTCCGATGAAGTAACAAAACACTTCGGCTTCCTGATCGGTGAACATAAAACGATGCTCGAAGTCTATCGCCAAGTCCGAAAAGTGGCTGAAACGGATATTAGCGTGCTTGTCTATGGTGAAAGCGGTACCGGAAAAGAATTAATTGCACAATCGGTGCATAAACTCAGTAAACGCTCCCAAAAATCTTTCGTGGCTATTAATTGCTCCTCTATGCCAGAAAATTTATTGGAGTCTGAATTGTTCGGTCATGTGAAGGGCGCTTTTACTGGCGCGGTAAAGAATAAAGACGGGCTTTTTTTAGCAGCAAATGGCGGGACGCTGTTTTTGGATGAAGTCGGTTCGATACCATTAAATATGCAGCTCGTTTTGTTGCGTGCATTGCAGGAACATGAAATTCGCCCCGTTGGTGGTCTGGAAAATATTCCGGTGAATGTGCGAATTATTGCGGCTTCGAATGAGGACTTAAATGAGAAAATGGAGCGGGGACTTTTACGAAATGACCTTTTTTACCGTTTGTGCGGTTTTTCGGTTCGGTTGCCTCTCTTGAGGGATCGAAGGACGGATATTCCGCTGTTAATAAAATATTTTTTGGCTAAGGCTGCGAAAAAGAGCGTTTCTGAATATCGGATTTCCTATGATGCGATGGAGTTGTTATCGCATTATAATTGGCCCGGGAATGTTCGTGAACTGGAGAATGTAATTTTACGGGCAGAGGCTTTGGCAGACAATGGGCTCATTTTGCCGAAGGATTTGCCGATTGAAGTTACGGCACAAAAAAATAATACGGCTGTTGAACAAGTCCGTACAGAGGGCGAAATGGTGCCGCTCTTCCCAGAAAATGCTTCTGTTACGGGCTATAGCCTGAAGGCGTATTTAAAAATCTGTGAGCGGCATTATGTAAAGCAGGTCCTGAAAAGCTTTCACGGAGATAAAGAGGCTACCGCAAAATCGTTGGGTGTGAGTATGGCTACTTTTTACCGAAAGTTTGAGGAATAAAACATGAAATACGCTCTAAACGATCTTATTCTGTTTTCAATTCTATGGATGCTCAGCGGCTGCAGTTTAATGAATAGAACAGATACCGCGGTTTTTCAAATTGGCTTGCATGAATTTACAACTGAAAATGTATTAAAGTCCGGAATGGGAATTTATGCGTATGACGTTATGGGTAGTGAAAGCCATATTGTTAAGAAATTTGCCTTCCTGGACTCAAGACATATCATGTCCGGTAAATTGCTGCCATCATCAGACGGCAGTAGAAAATATGGACTGGCATTAACACCGACGGTGATGTATCGACTGGATATGCAGCGGTTGTCATGGGAGTTTCCAGGACGTAGTTATGCTGTTTTAGTGGATGGTTTTTATGTTGGGAAATCAAGTTTTTCAAAGAAGGTTGGGGAAGATGGCGTTATTGAGGTGGCTCCTTTGTGGGATAAATATAATGCCGAAAAAATAGTTGAGAATATTGACAAAAATTATGAATTGTATAATCGATAATTATTAATAAGGAAATAAAAGGGAAAAAAATGATTGAGAAATTAAGCTATGACGGCTTCAATAGTGACATGCTGCAACTATGTGAAAAGGTTGTCCAAAAACAGGGATTGGCAATATCACGTTTGACAGCAATTCTTCTAAAAGCTAAAAAAGATTGTTCAAAATGGGATAAGGATTCCCAAAAATCCTGGGATGATGCGGTGTCCGAAATCGCGCAGGCTTTTGAAAAAGACGAATTGACAGGGGAACAAAAAGAACTGCTGTTAGCTTTTCTGCATTGCGGTTTTGATAATCATACATTGCGTGAATTGTATGCCGGTTTGGCGCGCGATACATTTTCATTATATCACAATCCTATTGGTCTTACGGAAGCTATCGGCATTCGCGATCCCCAAACAACGGTTGTAACAATACAAAAACGCTGGGATGTGATGGCACAGATAAAAATGGGCGTTGCCTGTTTTGACAAAGCCTTTGGTTGCGGCGTGATTGTGGCAGTGGATGATCTCGCAAATGAAGTGACAATTCAAATGGCACGGAAACGAGTGATGAATCTTCAGAACTTTTTGGATAATGCCATTATTATAGAATCGGGTAGCCCGCTTTCTAATTTGTTAAATCATAAGGGAATCGGAAAATATGCAACGCCGGATGCTTTTGTGAAAACAATGCTGGAATGTCTTATCTCAGCACAAGATCTTCCGAAAAATATTATTAAAAAAATTGTTGTGCCAACTATTATGACCGAGGCTAATTATACCGCGATGATTGATGGAAAGGGTGTCCAGCTGACTGCTACTGGAAAAGATGGCGATGGGGCACAGGGTAAGGATGGTACCCGCTGGGATACAAGCCGAAGTATTGCTGAATTAGTGGACCGTTTGAAAGATACCTCGAATTTGGCTGTTGAAAATCCAAATCTCGATAATATTGAAGGTATTTTTGAAAATGCAAGTACCCGTGAAGATCAGGCTGATTTTTTTGCTCAGGCAGTTGCTATGATTGAAAAAGATGGTAATTTTTCAGTTCCGCTGATTAAAAAATTGGAGACTCTTGGAGCTGAAGCGCCCGTTTGGAATAATGATGCGCTGTTTTTAGAAGTCTCGGATAAGGTTCCAGGAAAACTAGCTCCCTTTTGGTTCCGAGTATCGTATGAAATTAAAGGAGTTGAATATTTACTAGATCGTACGATGCGCTTGCCTTATCGCTTGTGGTCCCACGTTGAAAAAGTTCTGAACCTTATCGAAAATGGAAAAATAATGCTGGCCGATCGCGTTTATACAGCGTTCGAAAATGGGAAAGTGAATGCGGATATCTATTTCTGGCTTTGGAAAAATGCCCCAGAAAGCGCGCAACGCACAAAATATATGTCGGATTCCTATCTATTGTTTAAGACGCTGCATGTTGAAGTACGGGGAAGCTATCTGAAGTCACAGCGGACACTGCATAAACTTTTAGTCGATGATGAAAAATTTCAGCGCACTGTTATGGATCAAGGGGATCCTGATGCGATTCGTTCCCTGGTGCGCTGTGTAAAGCATCAGCCACTGTTGGATGTCGGCGAATGCCAGGCACTGCTGGTGAAGATTGTTCGCTGTTATCCGGAATCCATTCGTGAAGTGGAAGAACGCGGCAAGGCGCCAGCGCGTAAAGCGGTTGGCAAAATCACGTCAATCTATAGCTACGAGGTCGCAAAACTTGAATTGGATGATATTATTAATGTCGAAATCCCTGAAAATGTGGCTGCTATTGAGCATGCGCGCGGATTGGGCGATTTACGGGAAAATTCGGAATTCAAGTTCGCAAAAGAACGCCAGGCTTTGCTGAATAAACAACGGAATGAACTGGAAACAAAACTAGGTGAAACACGTTCTACTAATTTCCGAAAAGCAAAAGTCCACGGCGTTATTATCCCCGGTAGTA
Organism: Lentisphaeria bacterium; assembly: GCA_041669565.1. Lineage (GTDB taxonomy): Bacteria > Verrucomicrobiota > Lentisphaeria > Oligosphaerales > Oligosphaeraceae > JBAYAV01. The sequence continues at coordinate 4,469 of JBAYAV010000069.1, read as the reverse complement.
TGATCGAAGTGAAATATCTTAAAAATGATAAAAAAGAGACTTTCTATCTCTTGGGACGCATGGATGGCGTGCCAGAAGAAAATAAGATCTCTTATGAAACGCCGCTTGGTAAGGTGCTGATGGGGCATAAAGTCAATGATAAACTTGAAATGCCTTCCGGCGATCATGCCATGATACAAAAAGTCGAAAAACTTCCCGAAGAAATGCTGAAGCTTCTCGAATCTGTTCCAGTAAAAAAATAATTTGATTTTTTGAAAATAATCTTCTGCCCGTTCTTTTAAGCGGGAGAAGATTGAATATTCTTTTGCTCTTGTACTTGTTCTCTAGGCTGAAAAGAAGAATGCTTTATCTTTCTGATTTTCGACCGATAAGAACCGGTGAGAAATAGACAAAGAAATAGCGAGAGAATAATATCTATAAAAAATATAGTAAATCTAAAATGAATCCTCTGGAGTTTGTAAAAAAGGAAATAGGTGCGTAATGCTGCAAAAATTATCCTCGTTTGATCCACTTGAACGTCGCCAGGCTTTAGAAAAACAATCCGCAAAAGCATTGCTACAACAAGCGGGCTCTGAATTTAATATGCATATCCATTCGTTCTTTTCGTATAATGGAGAAGGATGGTCACCAAGTCGAATTGCTTACGAAATGAAGAACCGCGGCATGTATGCCGCCGCACTGTGTGATTTCGATGTTTTGCAGGGGATGGATGAATTTTTGAGCGCAGGCGATTTGCTGCAGTTGCGTACGGCTGTTGCGATGGAAAGCCGTGTCTATTTTAAAGAATATGTGTCTGATGAGATTAATTCTCCAGGAGAACCTGGCGTATTCTATTTTATGGGGATGGGCTTCGTAAAAGCACCGCCTCAAAATAGCGCAGCGGAAAAAACGCTTGCCGCGCTGTTAGAATTGTCGCATGAACGTAACCGGGAATTGATCCAGCGAATAAATGCCTGCTTGCCGGATTTTTCGCTGGATTATGATGCGGATGTATTGCCGCTGACGCCGCAAAAGAATGCGACGGAACGTCATATTGTGCGCGCTTATTACGATAAAGCGATGGCACAGTTTGGGGAGAGTGGCGCGGCCACATTCTGGTCCCAAATTTTCAAGGATGATTCTGTGGATATGAAATTACTGATTACGCAGGTGAATCCATGTAACGATTTCCTGCGGAAGAAATTAATGAAACGCGGCGGTCTGGGCTATAAAGTGCCGTCACCGGCTGATTTTCCTGTGTTGGATACGGTTATTAAGATGATACTGGATTGTCGCGCAATTCCGATGAGCGCGTGGCTGGATGGAAGTCTGCCCGGCGAGATGGACCCGCAAAAACAATTGGAATGCCTGGTATCAAAAGGCGTAGAAGCCGTTAATATTATTCCAGATCGTAATTGGAATTTTAAAGATCCACAAGTAAAAGCAGAAAAAATAGCGGCTCTAAATAAATATATCGATGCCGCTAAAAAATTGGATATGCCAATTAATATAGGCACGGAAGCGAATAAACCGGGACAAATTCTGGTGGATGATTTTTCTTCCGATGCGTTAAAACCACACGCGGCTGTTTTTCTGGAGGGCGCGCAAATTATGATAGGGCATACTAGAATGCTGCGCTGGGGAAACTTTTCACTGACGGATAAATCGGGATTTCAGAACAAAAAGACTCGTAATAAATTTTTTGCTGCCGTGGGGGCTCTTCCGGCACCACAGCCTTATATATTAAAAAAATTGCAGGCAATGTGTTCGGAACAAGCGTATTCTTATATGGTAGATAGCGCAAATAAAGAAACATGGCAATAGCGGTATTTGTGTAGCTGGAAGGATGTTCCACTACTGTGTTTTCTATTCCATATTATTGTCTTAACTTGGAAAAAAAGAACAACGAAATTGTTATAAAAAAGACGCACTTTTGTGCGCCTTTTTTATAGCTTAAATAGGATGCTGTTTTGGAAACGAGCACAAAGAGACGCACTTCCGTGCGTCTCTCTTCCCGTTAGATGTCGTTTGTCCGTTGGAACAACGCCTGATGACGGAGTTCCACTTTCATCTTGAATAGATTCATCTGTAGCTGCAGGCTGTGCTTCAGTTTGCCGATATCCGTCTTTTCAGGAACCTGTATCAAAAACATCATGATATAATTATTATCCGAAATGGATGTTGTTAAATCAATAATATTGATATTGCGTTCCCGCAGGTGTGCTGTAGCAGCAGCAACGAGTCCGATATTGTCAGGGCCGGATGCTGTTAATATGTACTGATTCTCCGGTTGTGGAATGCATTCTTCGGATTGTAGACTGGGCTGATATGCCGTCATCCTGATATTGGCGCCCGATAATTCTTCGACGGATTCCAAGGCGTCTAAAATTTCCTTTTCAGAATAATGATCCGGAAAAGCCGCAATAAGCATCATTGTAAAATAATGATGCATGACGGTCTGACTTATGTTTTTTAAAGTTCCTTTTAATTCAGCCGTTTTTTGTGAAATGCCGGCAACAATGCCAACACGATCTTTTGCCATTATAGCTATAACGTAGTCCTTGGACATGATTCTCTTTTCTGTTAACGTTTTTTGATTATTTTGCGATCAATATCAATAAGGGTATCAATCCATGAAGCGCCGGAAGCAACTTGATTGCGGAGGCAAAACATATCCCAAACGCTTTCAAGCGGGAATGTCTTTAATTCTTCGAGCAAAGCAAGTTTCATCGCGTTATCATTGGCATTCTCAAAAGACTGTAAAATCTTGGTGGGCTCGAGTAACGCGGCTAGAAGGGCCTTCTGCGTGGCCCGTGTGCCAATGACCCACGCACCAATACGATTAATGCTTGCATCAAAGAAGTCTAAGGCTATATGCGTTTTGTCAATAACGCCACAGCGGACAAGCTGTTGGAAAAGCATCCGTAAATCTTCGTTGAAGTTGACAACATGATCGCTGTCCCAACGCACGCCGCGACTTACATGAATGAGTTGCTCTTTCTTGAAGAGCATGACTGCGGATATTTTATCATGAATCGTTTCGGTTGGATGAAAATGGCCCATATCAAAGCAGAGCATTTGCGGATGCGTCATTGCATAAGACATATAGAATTCATGGGATCCGACAACATAGTCTTCACTTCCTAAACCGAATAATTTGCACTCAACAGCGTCTTTGCAGAGCTTGCCGTCAGCGTTGTCTTCGGAAAAAATTTCATCAAGAGACTGAATTAAGCGCTTGCGTGGGCCCATTCTGTCGATGGGTTGGTCTTTGTGTCCATCCGGAATCCAGTGATTTACGATGCAGGGGCTTCCCTGACTGCGCGCCATCGCTCCGGCAATTTTACGGCAGGCAATTCCGTGGCGAACCCAGAATTTACGAATTTCATCGTTGCCGTTCGATAGGGTAAATCCATCATTGGCGAGTGGGTGGGCAAAGTAGGTCGGATTGAAGTCTAGGGCAATGCCAAGCTTTTTGGCCCAGTCCATCCAATTTTGAAAATGCTCGGGCTTTATCTGATCGCGCGGAACAGCCTCATCGCCGGTTTCTGCATAGATAGCATGGAGATTGAAGCGCTTTTTCCCGGGAATTAAACGGAATGCGCGTTCGGCATCTTCACGGAGCATGTCGGCAGTTGTCGCGGGGCCCGGATAATTTCCAATGGCCATAATTCCGCCGCCACTGACATTTTCCTGCTTTTCAAAGCCTTTTACATCATCGCCCTGCCAGCAGTGCAAAGAAATGGGAATGTTTTGCATATGGGCAAGAACTTCTTCAGGATCGATGCCAAGTTCACGATAAGTCTGGCAGGCTTCGGTGTAGTTGCGTTCTATTTGTGCCGGGGATAATTCTGGAAACATAATGACTCCTTTTGTGTTTTTATTAAATAGACCAAATGCTGTCTTGATGAAAGGTGCGGGAAATCCATGTGCCATCGGTAAAATCAGGGAAGGAAACCGGTGTGCCACCCATTGCGATGGATTGCTCGGATAAGACTGTGACGCTCATCCAAGCGGCACAATCATAAACGTTAATCGGTGTTTCTGCTTTCCGTTCAATGGCGTCAAAGTAAGCCTGAAGCGTCAAAAAATCAACGCCACCATGACCGCCGCGTGTATTTTCCCGGTACTCTTTCCAAATAGGGTGATCGTGTTTTTTATACATTGCATCCATCGGGGTCCATTCATGAACCGTATAAGGATTGCCGGCTGGATCTATTTCTTCGCGAGTTGGGCTGACCCCTTGAATAAAAACGGCGTTGTGATCTTCGGACCAAAGCCCCAGCGTGCCCTGCACATGGCCGCGCCGAGAATAAGGACGCGGAAGGGAAACGCTATGGTTCAATGTAATGGTTTCGCCGTTCGCACATGTGATCACCGAGGTAATTACATCACCTTCGTTAAAATGTTGAGAAAGACCCTGCTTGACGGCTTCATTATTAAAATTGCACGCCTTGCTGGCAAAAGAAGACAGGGTTAAAAAACGATTG